>NZ_SMKH01000121.1 GCF_004348515.1 Actinomadura sp. KC345
GCGGTGCGGGCGAGGCAGCGGATCAGCCCGCCCGGCCCGTACCCGACTTCCAGGACGCGCTCCCCCGGCTGGACGCCGAGAAGCTCGACCACCTCGTGCTGCCTGTTCATCCACAGCATCAGCCGCCCGGCGAGCCGTCCCCGCACCCCGCTCGGCAGCACGAACGGAGAGCTCGTCCCCCGCCCCGACGTCCACGGCCTCGTCTCCACCTGGAAAGACGTTCCCCGAGGTCACGACCGGAATCCCCGCGCCCGGCCGTCAGCGCGCGGCCTTCTCCTTGCCGACCGCCTCGCGCACGGCGGGGACGATCTCCCTGGCCCAGCGTCCGAGGGAGACGTCACTGTGCGCGCCGTCTCCGGCCGGGAAGAGCGTGAACCCGCCCGCGCCGTGCTCCAGCACCGCCCCGGCGAGTTCTTCGGCCCACTGCCCGGCGGAGCCGCCGATCCAGCGGCCTTCGGATCCGGTCCACACGGGCGGCGCGGGCACCGGTGCGGGTTCGATCTCCTCCACCTGGTAGTGGCGGCCCTGGAACGTGACCGGCGGGCCGCCACCCGACAGCGCCTTGACCAGGACGATCGCCTCCTCGAAGGCTTCCACGGCCTGACCCGGCGAAAGACGCCGGACGCCCATGTCGGCGATCCGGTCCCAGAGCCCGCCGGCGCCCATGCCGAGCACGACGCGGCCTTCCGACAGCGCCGACAGGGACGTCACCGTCCGCGCCAGCATGGGGGCGGGACGGGCCGGCAGGTTGGTGACGTTGGCCAGGCCCGAGATGCGCCGCGTACTCCCGAGGACGAATCCGATGGCGGCGTAGGCGTCCAAACGTTCGCCGATGTACGGATGGTCCGACAACGAGAAGACGTCAAGGCCGTCCTCGTCGGCTCGTCGAACCATGCGCAGCAGCACGGGGAGATCGTCGAAGCCAGTGTGCGCACCGAAGCCGAAGTCGGTTTCCTGAACCGGCATTGTTCACCTTTCATCGGGGGTCAGGCCGTGCCGAACAGTTCGGCGAAGCGGCCGGTGAACAGGTCGGCGCCCTTGTACTCGGCGACCGTCTCGGCCGGGAGGACGTCCGGGCCGCCGGGCCCGGGTAGCTGCCCGACGCCGCCGCGCGGCCCGAGCGGCAGCAGGATCATGGGGTCGGACGCGGCCCGGTACTCGGCCGTGGCCTTCTCGCCGCGCAGTTGGGCGGCGATGTTCCCCGCGACGACCTCGGCGTGCTGCATCGCGTACCCGGCCCGTTTGGTCTCCGGGACATCGGTGATGTCGCCGACGGCGTAGACATGGCCGTGCCCGCGGACGTTGAGGGTCTCGGTGACGGGGACCTGCCCCTGCGGGGTGCGGGGCGTGAGCCTGCCGTCGGCGAGGTACCCGCTGTTGATCCGCACTCCGTAGGCGCGGAACCAGATGTCGGCGGTGATCTCTTCACCATCGTCGGTGGTGACGGTGACGGTCCCGCCCCGGCCCGGCTCGGTCGCCGGCGGCGCCGCCAGACCGGTACCCAGCCGTAGCCGCCCAGGTCGTCGAGCTGGCGGTGCAGGTCCTCCCGCAACTCCGCGTGGAAGCCGGCCAGCAGTTCCCCGACCGGATCGACGATCGTCACCTGCTTGTCTGGCCAGACCTCCTTGATCTCCCCCGCCAACTCCAGGCCGACGGGTCCGGCGCCGAGGATCAGCACCCGTGGCGCGTCGGCCAGTTCCTTGTGGGTTCGGCGGAGGTCGTCCAGCGCCTCACCGGTGGAGTCGGCGCCGGGCTCGGCCGGATAGGTGTGGCTGGAGCCGGTGGCCAGCACCAGGTAGTCCGCCTCGACGCGCCGTCCCGACGCGAGGGTGACGCCGCCGGGGTCGACCGAGACCGCGCTGTCGCGCATCACGGTCCCCCGGGTGAGCAAGGTGTCGAAGGGGAAGAACATGTTGCCCGCCCAGTCGGGCCGCGTCAGCGCCCGCAGCGCCCCGGACGCGTTGACGAACGCGTCCCGGGGATCGATCAGAACGACGTCGGCCTCGGAGTCCAGCGCTTTGGCGACCGCGGAGCCCCCATAGCCCCCGCCGATGACACCACTGTTCGGCTCATGATTGCACGCCTCCGCAGAAAAGGATTGAGTTCGTGTCACGAACTATATTAGTTCGTACTACGAACCGCAACCCTCGTCTCCGGGCGGCGACCTCAGTGCCGCGTGATGGCCGTCTCCTCGTACGGGTCCATGAAGACCACCGGAACCTCGTTGTCCCGCACGATCCTGCCGAGCAACCCGGCGAGCGTTTCGCGCTCGGCGGCGCTCAGTCCCTCCGACAGCTTTTCGACCCGCCTGCACGTCTCGGCATAGAACTCGTCCACAAGACCGCCGCCTCGCGCGGTCAGCGCGACACGCACCGCACGCGTGTCCTGCGGGTCCGCCTCACGCTGGACGAGGCCGTTGCGCTCCGTGCGGTCCACCAGGCCGGTGAGGCTCGACTTCGCCAGCCCCAGCATCGCGCCCAGTTCGCCCATGCCGCGCGGCCCTGACATCAGAACGCAGAGCAACGTCCCCTGCTGCGCGGTGATGCCGTACTCCCGAGCCGACTTCGCGTACACGGCGTCCACCAAGAAGGTCGACCGCACCAGCGCGGGAACGACCCCGATCTGCCCATCCTCCTGCTTACCCACGCACCCGAGGATACCTCTGAAAACCCCTGACAGTTCGCAAAGCGAACTACCCGCTACCCCGGACCGGCCTACGGGACCCGCTCCCCCGGACCTGGACGTCCAGGCCGACGACGGGTCAGGCGAGCGAGCCGTCCCTGATACCGCGGACGAGAACGGATGTCTGCGGCCGGGGCCTGCGGATCCTGGCCTTCCTGTCCACCTCCTGGGGCATCACCCAGCGAGCCCCGGTGCAACGCGCCCCACCCTGCCATGACCGGCGACAACGAACCCGAGATCATCAACTGCCGCCGCCCGGTCAAGGGCATATTCCACGGAGGTCACGGGGGCCTCTGGTCATCGGAGCGCGAACGTGGGCACGCTTGAGCGCGACGAGAGGAGCCACCATGACCATGGCGATGACCGCCGACGAGCGGGAGCGCTTCCTGGCGGGGCTGCACGTGGCGGTGCTGAGCGTCGCGGACGGCGACGGCCGGGGGCCGCTTTCGATGCCGGTCTGGTACCTGTACGAGCCGGGCGGCGAGATCCTGTTCGCCACGGGCCGGGACAGCCGCAAGATGGACCTGATCCGGCAGGCCCGCAGGGTCAGCCTGGTCGTTCAGAACGAGGCGCCGCCCTACGGCTACGCGTCCGTGGAGGGGCCCGTCACCGCGATCGAGGCGGCCACCCCGGATCAGCGCAGGACCCTGGCGGAGCGCTACCTCAGCCCCGAGCAGGCCGCCCTGTACCTGGAGTCGACCAAGGACATCGCCGACACCATCGACGTCGTCCGCATACGCCCCGAACGCTGGCTCACCCGCGACTACGCCAAGCAGGACGGCTGAGCGAGCGAGGGCTATCGACCTCCGCACGTCCGGATGAGCGATCCCGCACGGCATCGCAGCGCCGTGTGACGCGCGTAGACGTCGGGTGACCTTCAACAAGGCGGTCGTGGCGGGCGCAGCAGGGATCTCGGGTGCGTTGTCGCCGGTAATCGCATCGTCGGGCACTGCGCTTCACTTCCCAGACGTCCTCGAACAGCGACGACGTCTGAGGACGAGGAGTTCGACCGGATCGCGGCCGAGCCCCTGCAGTGCGGCGCGCCGGGCGCGGCCATCCGGCCGCGTCACCGTCCGCCCCCTTGAGACGCGCCGACCCGGAACCGACACGGTCGCCCTTTCGAGGCGCGGGAAGTGGCGGGCGATCGACGCGTCGGTTATTCCATTGTCCCCCCGCCACCACTATAGTCCGGGGAGGCAGGGCACATGGCCCTGCCAATTCGCCGCTCCGTGAGGAGCATGACCTCTTCCATTCGTGGAGCGGTGGCCGGGTTTCCGCAACTCTCGGTGCGGCGAGTTCTCAACGGCCTACCGAGAAAGATCCCGCCGTGCCCATAACACCGAAGCAGTCCTGGCGTAAGAGCAGCCGATGCACGGCCGATGCCAACTGCGTGGAAATCGCCGACTCCGCACCGGGCGCGCTAGCCGTGCGCGACACCAAGACCGGACCGGACGGCCCGGTCCTGAGGTTCTCCCGGGACGAGTTCGCCACCTTGTTCACAAGGATCAAGACAGGTGGCCTGGACCTGCACTAGCGCCTGCCGGGCGGTCCCTCGCAGCACACCTGGGAGGGACCTGCACCCCCTTGGGGCGAAGAAGTCATTTCGTCCGGCCAAGCCACACCTCATGCGCCATACGAGATATGTAGGTCATCGACTCCCTTCCGGAGAGAGAAGCCTGCCTCAGCGCCTCCCAGGCCCGGCCGTACCTATCCGTGATGGTGTCGTCCTGCACGTCGATTTGCAGCAGAAAGCTGTCGATACAGGCCACATCCGGGAACTGGATGTCATAGGCCGGATCGAATTTCAATAATGTGAACGATTCTCCGATGAGCGGTTCACGATGAACGTTCAGCCGCTGCACGAACAGTTCGACATTTGGCAGCTCGGCCATCTCCACCAGCGACTCCAACTGCCGGCGCATTATTCCAGGGCCTCCCACCAGACGCAGCAGGACTGATTCGTCGATGACCGCGGAGTAGGCGAGCGGCTCGCGCCGCCTGAGCAGTTCTTGGCGACGCATGCGAACGTCCAGGGTGCGCTTCATCTCGCGCGGCGTGCTGAGGGTGACCGTACGCCCCGTCTCGATGACGCTGAGCGCGTACTCCGCTGGTCTGGAGAAGCGCTGGCACGCTGTACGTGCTGTAGAGGAACGCCGCGCTCGCCTCGTCCTCAAGGGCGACGTAGGCGGCGAACCGTTCCGGCAAGGTGTGCCGGTAACCGTCCCACCAGCCGCGTTGTGTCGCGGCTTGGGCGAGGGCGAGAATTTCTCCCATGTGCCCCTCGCCGACCTGGTACAACTCCAGCAACAGGCGCACGTCGGAGACACGGACCCCGATTTTCGCCGTTTCGATCCGGCTGATCTTCGACGGCGACCAGTCAAGGCGCGAGGCGATGTCCTCGGCCGTGAACCCGAGCCCTTCCCTGAGCCGCCGCAGTTCGGCGCCGAGGCGGAGCCTGCGGACCGTGGGCAATTCCGCCACGACACACCTCCAAGATCAGGGACCACCGAAACCGCGTCTCCAAACTTGGACATATCACCTCGGGAGTGGTCGATCAGCCGTACACGGTCGACGGTTCGGAGGCCCCGCATCCGAATCGGGCGCACGTCAGCATGGCCCGCGAGCAATGGCGATTCGCCGGGTCACGTTCCAGGCCACGGCAAGCCGCGTGGCCGCGCTTCGATGCCCCGCCTCGCCGGCGGGGCGTGCCGATGGAAAGGCGAGATTGGGGGGTCGCTCCGGTGAGCAGTCAGCCAGTGCACAGGAGCATCCTTGTCATCGACGTCGAGGGGTCGACGGCGGCCGTACGGACGAACCCGGTCAGGCAGGAGCTGCGAACGCAGGTCTATCGCATGCTCGGCACGGCGATGGAGCACACCGGGGTGGACGGCCGCTGGTGCGACCCGTTCGAGGACCGGGGCGATGGAGTGCTCGTCCTGGTGCATCCGGTGGACGAGCTGCCCAAGACGCTGCTGCTGTCCAGGCTGGTGCCGAAGCTGGCGCACCTGCTCGTCGAGTACAACGCGGGCCTCGCGAGCGTCGACCGTCGCCGGCTCGCGCTGCGGGTGCGGGTCGCCGTGCACGCGGGGGAGGTCCACCGGGACGGCAAAGGGCCGTTCGGGGAGGCGGTCGATCTGGCGTGCCGGATGCTCGACGCTCCGAAGTTGAAGCAGTGCCTGCGAGAGCGCCCGGCTCCACTCGTCCTGGTGGTGTCGGAGGACATCTACTGGGGGATCGTGCGGCACGGGTACGACGGGATCGCCCCCGGCGCCTACACGCCCGACTTCAGGGTCTCCGTCGGCGGACGGCGGCGCCAGGGGTTCGTGCATGTGCCGTCCGTGTTGCAGCTCGCGGCGGCGGTGGAGGGCCACGTCGCTTAGGCCGGGCCGGGTCGGGGCCTTCGTGGAGGAGTCCTGCCGCCCGGAGGACGCGGCCGCCGGGCCCGACCCGACCGCCCGGTGAGCCGAGTTCTCTTGTCCGGCGGCGATGACTTCGGGGCGGCCGGACGGTCTGCCTCGGCGGGAGGCGAAAGGGAGGGTTCCCATGTCGGGTGCGTCACACCCGGGTTGACCTCGATCGCGGTCGAGGTCCGAGGGTGGAGGCCGGGGAGCAGTACGGATTCGTCGGACCCGGCTGGAATACTCCCGGAGCCCGCGAGAGTTAACCGTTCGCGGAAGTGTCAGTCGCTGCAGTATTTTGCGGCGGTACCCCCTGAACCCGTGCCCACGGTCCCTGCGTGCCCGCATGCGGGCCCTGACGATTGGATGAGTGTTTTGACCGCTCCCGCATCTCCGAAGATGGCGGACGACCCGGAGAAGCCACCACCTGACGCGGGCGGAGGTCTCGACCGCGGCGTGCTGGCGGTGGCCGGCGTCGTCGTCATCGGCGCGATCATGTCCATCCTGGACGTGACGATCGTCCACGTCGCCATCAACGACCTGGCCAGGGAGTTCAACACTCCGCTGGCGACGATCCAGTGGGTGGCGACAGGCTACACCCTGGCGCTGGCCACGGTGATCCCGATCACAGGATGGGCGTCGGCGAGGTTCGGCACCAAGCGGCTGTACATGATCTCGCTGGTGCTGTTCGTGCTCGGCTCGACGCTCGCCGGGTTCGCGTGGTCGGCAGAGTCGCTGATCGTCTTCCGGGTCCTGCAGGGCCTGGGCGGCGGAATGATCATGCCCGCGGGCATGACGATCATGACGCAGGCGGCGGGGCCGCAGCGGGTCGGCCAGGTGATGAGCATCATCGGCGTCCCGATGCTGCTCGGCCCGATCACCGGCCCGATCCTCGGCGGCTGGCTCGTCGACGACGTGTCATGGCGGTGGATCTTCTTCGTGAACCTGCCGATCGGCGTCATCGCGCTGGTGCTGGCGGCCAGGATCCTCAAGCCGGACCAGCCGAAGCCCGCCGAGCGGCTCGACTTCATCGGGCTGCTCCTGCTGTCGCCCGGCCTGGCGGCGCTGATCTACGGCGTGGCCAAGGGCTCGGAGAAGACGGACTTCCTGGCGACGGAGCCGCTCGTCTTCACGGTCGTCGGCGCGCTGCTGGTCATCGGGTTCGTGTTCCGGGCGCTGAACGCCAAGAGCCCGCTGATCGACCTGCGGCTGCTGAAGCGCCGGTCGGTGGCGGCGGCGTCCGGCACGATGGTGCTGTTCATGGTCGCGTTCATGGGCGCGATGCTCCTGCTGCCGCTGTACTTCCAGACGGTGCGCGGCGAGGGCGCGATGAACGCGGGACTGCTGCTGGCCCCGCAGGGCTTCGGCGCGATGATCACCATGCCGATCGGCGGCAGGCTCACCGACCGGATCGGGCCCGGACGGGTCGTGCTGGGCGGTATGACCGTCGTGGTGCTGTCGATGGCGGCGTTCGCGGCCATCCTGGGGTCCGACACGTCCTACTGGTCGCTCGGCGCGGTGCTGTTCGTGATGGGCCTCGGCATGGGCATGACGATGATGCCGACCATGGCCGCGGCCATCCAGACCCTCGTGCACGACGAGGTGCCGCGCGCCAGCACGATGCTGAACATCATCCAGCAGGTGTCGGCGTCCATCGGCACCGCGATGATGACGGTGCTGCTCTCCCGCCAGCTGACGGCCAACCTCGGCGGCGGGGCCGGCGGCGAGATCGGCGGCACCGAGGAGGTGCCGCCCGCGATCATGGAGAAGATCGCCCCCCTGATGGGGGACGCGTTCCAGCACACCTACTGGTACGCGGCCGGGCTGCTCGCCCTGGCGTTCCTGCCGGCGCTGCTGCTGCCGCGCAGGAAGCCGGAGACCTCCACGCCCGACGTGCCGATGCCCCTGCACTGAGCGGGCCGCAGGCGCGTCGCAGGCCCCGGCCGGATCCCGAGTGACCCGGCCGGGGCCTTCGCCTTCCTGAGCCGTCTCAGGCCGTCGTGGGACGCTCCGCCCAGTACTCGTCCTTCAGCAGCCGCTTGTAGAGCTTGCCGGTGGGATGCCGGGGAAGCTCGGGGCGGAAGTCGACCGAGCGCGGGCACTTGTAGCCGGCGAGGTGCTCGCGGCAGTACGCGATCAGCTCGGCCTCCAGCTCCGGCCCGGCGTCGTCCATGGACAGGGGCTGGACGACGGCCTTCACCGCCTCGCCCATCTCGGCGTCCGGGACGCCGAAGACGGCGACGTCGGCGACCCTGGGATGGACGGCCAGGACGTTCTCGGCCTCCTGCGGGTAGATGTTCACCCCGCCGCTGATGATCATGTAGGCGCGGCGGTCGGTGAGGTAGATGAAGCCGTCCCCGTCCACGTAGCCGACGTCGCCGAGGGTGCTCCAGCCGCGGCCCTTCGGGTCCCGGGACGCGGCGGTCTTGGCGTCGTCGTCGTGGTACTCGAACTCCGGGCCGTTGCCGAAGTAGAGGGTTCCGGGCTCACCGGGCGGCAGCTCGTTCCCCTCCTCGTCGCAGACGTGGACCTCGCCCAGGACGCAGCGTCCGACGGTGCCCTTGTGGGTGAGCCAGTCCTCGGAGTTGGTGTAGACGAAGCAGTTGCCCTCGGTGCCCGCGTAGTACTCGTGCAGGATCGGGCCCCACCACTCGATCATCCGCTCCTTGACGGGGACGGGGCAGGGCGCGGCGGCGTGCACGGCGGCGCGCAGGCTCGACACGTCGAAGCGGGCGCGGGTCTCCTCCGGAAGCTTGAGCATCCGGATGAACATGGTCGGCACCCACTGGCTGTGCGTGGCGCCGTACTTCTCGATCGCGGCGAGTGCCTGCTCCGGGTCGAACTTCTCCATCACCACGACGGTCGCGCCGAAGCGGTGGAGGGTGAGGCAGTAGCGCAGTGGCGCGGCGTGGTAGAGCGGCGCCGGGGACAGGTAGACCGAGTCGGCGTCGGGCTGGAAGAGCAGTGAGATGAGCTGGTAGAGCGGTCCGGGCTCGCCCATCGGCGCCTTGGAGAGGGCCGGCTTCACCCCCTTGGGGCGGCCCGTCGTTCCGGACGAGTAGAGCATGTCCACGCCCTCGCACTCGTCCTCGATCGGCGCGGACGGGTGCTGCGCGACGCGCTCCTCGTACGAGTCGTAGCCGGGCGCGGTGCCGCCGAGCATGAGGCGCAGCGGCACGTCCGGCGGAGACTTCGCCGCGGTCTCCATCGACGCGCTGGTGATGAAGGCCTTGGCCTCGCAGTTGTCCACGATGTAGGCGAGCTCTTCATGCTGGAGGCGCGTGCTGATGGCGGTGTAGTAGAGCCCGGACCGCTGGGCCGCCCAGGCGATGGCCAGGTACAGCGGATGGTTCTCCAGCATGAAGGCGATGTGGTCCCCCGGGCGCAGCCCCTCCGCGTGGAGCAGCTGCGCGAGCCGGTTGGACTCCTCGTTCAGTTCCCGGAAGGTGACGACCCGCCCGGAGCCCGCCATGACGACGGCGGGCTTGTCGGGCGTCTGTGCGGCGATCTGCCCCAGGTGCATGGCCGCACGTTACCGGGCCGGGAGGCGGAATGGAATCCCGTTCGGTTTCAGGTGCCGGGCCACTCCGCGTCCGGTCGACCGCCCGGGTCAGACGAGCATGTGGTCGAAGTCACCGTCCTTGGCTCCTCCCACGAAGGCCTCCACCTCCTCGCGCGTGTAGACGAGCACCGCTCCCTCGGGGTCCCGGGAGTTGCGCACGGCGATGTCCCCGCTGGGGAGCTCCGCCATCTCGACGCAGTTCCCGGACGGGTTGCTACGCCGGCTCTTCTGCCAGACGAGCCTGTTGCGCCAGACGTCCGACATCGGTTGGCCGTCCATCGTTGCCCCCTCTAGGCGTCTCAGCCTTCCCGCAGGAAGGCCGCGATCTCGCCCCACCCCACACAATGGTACGAGATGCACGTGCATTCGTTCTTGCATTCGTTCATGCAGACGGTCTTGCATCTGCACGGCTTGGGGAGCAAGATAGCGAACGCTCGCCGGTGACCGACCCCGCACGCCCCGAGGTTTGACCATGACCGTTGATCAGGCAGACGACGTCGCAGCTCCCGCCGCCATGGGAGGCGGCCGGCCGCGGCACGCCGCAGCCGTGCACCCCTGGCCGGACGCGCCCCTGGCGGCGCGCTCCGCCCCGAACAGCACCGCGAACGGCCCCGCGGCCGTCCCGGTCGCGGCGCCGGGCCTGGCCGGGCGCTGGCCCGCGCCGCACGCCGGCCCCCCGCGCATGGCGCGGCGCGTATTCCCCGCGGAGATCACCACGCCCCGGACGGCGCGTGAGTTCACCCAGGCCACGGTGCAAGGCTGGGGTCTCACCGAGGGCGTCGAGGACATCGTGGTCGCGGTGTCGGAGCTGGCGACCAACGCGCTCCGGCACGGCATGGAGGGTCTCCCCCAGCCGCTTCCGCTGTGCCCCATCCAGCTCGTCCTGATCGGGCACCCGCGGCGGCTGGTCGTCTCGGTGACCGACCCGGGCGGACGGGCGCCCGAGCCCGTCGCGAGCGACCCGGACCGGTTCGTCGAGGGCGGCCGCGGCCTCCTGGTCGTCGGCGCGGTCAGCGACGCCTGGGGCTGGGCGCCGCTCGCCACCGGCGGCAAGGCCGTCTGGGCCGCGTTCGACGTGCGGGTCAGCCCTCCATCGCCGCGGGAAGCGGGCGAGCCTGGACGGAACGCTCCGGACGCTCCAGCTCGCTGAGGAACGACTGGGCCCAGCGGTCCACGTCGTGCTCGGTCACGCGCCGGCGCATCGAGCGCATCCGCCGCGCCTGGTCGACGGGCTCGGCGGCCAGCGCGGACAGCAGCGTGCCCTTGAGGCCGTCGATGTCGTAGGGGTTGACCTGGAACGCGCCCCGCTTGAGTTCCGCGGCGGCACCGGTGAACTCGCTGAGCACCAGCGTCCCGCGGAGGTCCCTGCGGCACGCCACGTACTCCTTGGCGACCAGGTTCATGCCGTCGCGCAGCGGGGTCACCACCATCACGTCCGCCGCCAGGTACAGCGCGGTCAACTCGTCACGGTCGTACGAACTGTGCAGATAGTGAATGACCGGAAATCCGATCTCGCCGTACTCGCCGTTGATCCGCCCGACCTGCTGCTCGATGTCCTCCCGGAGCAGCTGGTACTGCTCGACCCGCTCGCGGCTCGGCGTGGCGATCTGCACGAACACGGCCTGCCCCGGCTTGAGGTGGCCGTCCTCGAACAGCTCTCCGAACGCCTGGAGCCGCTGCGTGATGCCCTTGGTGTAGTCGAGCCGGTCCACACCCAGCAGGACGGTGGCGTCCCCCAGGTCGGTCCGGATCTCCTGGGCCCGCTCCCGGACCTCCTGGCGCCCGACCAGGTCGTCCAGCTCTCCCACGTCCACGGAGATCGGGAAGGCGCGCGCCCGGACGATCCGGTCCTCCCAGAACACGTCCTGCTTGACGTAGCGGGCGTCCAGCAGCCGCCGGCACAGCCGCACGAAGTTGGCCGCGGCGCCGGGGAGCTGGAAGCCGACGAGGTCGGCGCCGAGCAGCCCCTCCAGGATCTGCCGCCGCCACGGCAGCTGCCAGAACAGCTCCAGCGGCGGGAACGGGATGTGCAGGAAGAAGCCGATGCGCAGGTCGGGCCGCAGCTCGCGCAGCATCCGGGGGACGAGCTGGAGCTGGTAGTCCTGCACCCAGACGATCGCGCCTTCGGAGGCCACCTCGGCCGCGGCGCGCGCGAACCGCTTGTTCACGCGGACGTAGGCGTCCCACATCGCGCGGTCGTAGACGGGCGGTGCGATGACGTCGTGGTAGAGCGGCCAGAGCGTGGCGTTCGAGAAGCCCTCGTAGTAGAGCTTGACCTCCTCCGCGGACTGCGTGATGGGGTGGAGCGACATGCCGTCCTCCTCGAACGGCTCCAGCTCCTCGTCCGGCGCCCCGGTCCAGCCGATCCAGGTTCCCCTCCTGCGCCGCATCACCGGGGCGATGGCGCTGACCAGGCCGCCGGGGCTGCGCCGCCAGCGCGGAACCCCGTCCGTTCCGACGATCCGGTCGACCGGCAGCCGATTGGCCACCACAACGAACTCACTACCGCGCGACACCTGCGACCCGCCTCCCCAGCGAACTTCTCAGCGCTCACTCATGCCCAGAAACGGTCATCGAGAACATCTTGTCACTTCGACGCTAAGACGCGGTGATCCGCAAAGGCGGATGTCAGGCGCCGGGGCGGCCCGCCGGGGCGATTGGAGCGGGCCATATTCCTTTCCCGGCAGGTGACCGATGTTCACTCGCCGGTCAGGTACCGCACGCCCCGGCCCCGAAGTGTTACCCACATCACACCCGCGTCCGCGACCCGCACGCCGATTAGGATCGCCGCATGACCGATGCGGGCGACGCCCTGGAACCACGGGAACTGCGCGCCTGGATGGCCTTCCTGGCCGCCGGACACCTGCTGGACCACGAGATCGAGCACCAGCTCAAGCGGGACGGCGGGCTCTCCCATCCCGAGTTCGAGGTCCTGGTCAAGCTGCACGGCGCGGAGGGCGGGCGGCTGCGCATGTCGGACCTGGCACGCCGGGTGATGGTGTCCAAGAGCCGGCTCACCTACCAGGTCACCCGGCTCGAACGGGCCGGGCTCGTCGAGCGGAGCGCCTGCGAGTCGGACCGCCGCTCGGTATGGGCGCACCTGACCGATGAGGGCGCCGCCGCGCTCGCCAGGGTCCGGCCGGGGCACCGGCGCGTCGTCCGGGAGGCCCTGATCGAGGTGCTGACCCCGGAGGAGATCGACCTCCTCGGTGACGCGCTCAGCCGCGTCGCGGACCGGCTGCGCGGCCCCTAGCCGCCGGACGTGCGAGAAGCTGGGAAGATGCGCGACTTCGGCGGGATCGTGGAACGCTCGCCCGTCCGCGTGGTCCGGCCGGCGTCGGCGGGCGAGGTCGCCGGCGCCGTCCGCGAGGCCGCCGCGGAGGGACTGGAGGTGGTCCCGCGCGGCCTCGGGCACTCGACGTACGGGCAGTCGCTGACCTCGGGCGTGTCGCTCGATCTGCGCGGCCTGACCGGCGTGGAGGCCGGGGCCGGCCGGGCGGTCGCCGCCGCGGGGACCACGTGGCGCGAGGTCCTCGCCGCGACGCTGCCGCACGGCCTGGCGCCGCCGGTGCTGACCGACTACCTCGACCTGACCGTCGGCGGGACGCTCTCCGCGGGCGGCGTCGGCGGGACGTCGCACGTCCACGGGACGCAGGCCCGCAATGTCGCGGCCCTGGACGTCGTGGCGGACGGCGCTCTCGTGACCTGCTCCCCCGCCGTCCGGCCCGACCTCTTCGACGCCGTCCGCGGCGGGCGGGGCCGGCACGGCGTCATCACGGGGGCGGCGCTGCGGCTCGTGCCCGCGCCGGAGCGGGTGCTGTGCTGCACCGTCCCGTGCCGGGACGCAGAGGACGTGCTGCGCGTCCAGCGGGAGGTACGCGCCGACGACATCTCGGGCCGGGCCGTCCCGTCGGAGGACGGATGGCGCTTCGAGGTGAAGGCCGTCCTGTACGGCGGCGGCGAACCGCCGCCCGGCACGGCGGAGACCGAGCAGCTCCCCTTCCACGACTTCTGCGACCGCATGCGTCCCGACGTCGAGGAACTGATCGCGCTCGGCGAGTGGGCGCGGCCGCATCCCTGGGGAATGGTCTTCCTGCCCGCGTCCCGGGCCGCCGCCGTGATCGAGTCGGCCCTCGGCGCGACGACCGCCGGCGACCTCGGGCTCAGCGGCGTCGTCCTGATCAAGACCCTGCGGGGCGATGGCGTCCCCATGCTGGGCGCCCCCGCCGACGCCGTCCTGTTCAGCGTCCTGCGGACCGCCTCGCCGGGCTGTGCCTCCGTCGCGGAGATGCTCGCCGCCAACCGCGCCCTCCTCGGCCGCGCCCGCGCGGCGGGCGGCGCCCGCTACGCCGTCGACTCGGTTCCCGGGCGAGACCGCCTTCAGGCCGCCGGGTAGGCGGACTGGAAGGCCAGACGCCGGTCGGCGCCGGCGGCGAGGCGGTCGCAGACGTCGTCCAGGTCCATGAAGACCTGCCATTTCGGCTCGCCGGAGGCGGCGGCCAGCATGTCCACGACGTGCTGTTCCAGTTCGGGGAGGCGCTTGGCCTTCCAGACGTTGTCGGCGAGGCTGACGAGCAGGTCCTCGATGCCGATGTCCGGGTCGCCCCAGGACGCGTGCGTGCGCGCGAACCGGGCGAGCCGGTCCTCCACACCGTGCTCGCGCAGGAGGGCGTACCCCGCCGGCTCATGCTCGCCGCCCGGGCCGGACAGCTCGGACGGGTGCACGGTCTTGCCGACATCGTGCGTGGCCGCGCCGAACAGGACGGCCTCCCCGTCGACGCCGAGCGACGGGTGGCGTTCACGGACCCAGTCGACCAGCCCGGCCGCGACGTCGTGGACGGCGCGCAGGTGGGCGGCCAGGCGGGGCGGAGCGTCGAGTTCCCTCAGCAGGAGGGAGACCCGTTCCGGCAGCGGGCGCAGGCCCGGATCGGTCAGTGCGCGGTGGAGGGCGGTCATTCCGGCGATCACAGCGAGAGCGCGAGGACCTCGGCGCCGGGCAGACCGGCGAGGGCCTTGCCGGGCAGGAGCGCCTTGGACGTGCGGAGGCCGCTGCCGATGACCACGCGCGGCGCCGCGGCGGCGGACTCGTCCACCAGGACGGGCCAGCCGCCGGGGAGGCCGACCGGGGTGATGCCGCCGTACTCCATGCCGGTGAGGTCGGTCGCCTCGGCCATCGGCGCGAACGACGCCTTCCGGGCGCCGAGGTGCTTGCGGACGACGCCGTTCACGTCCGCGCGGCCGGTGGCGAGGATCATGCACGCCGCGTAGGCGACCCGGCCGCCGCGTTTGGCGGCGACGACCACGCAGTTGGCGCTGGCCTCCGGCGGGACGGCGTAGCGCTCGCAGAACGCCGCCGTGTCCGCCACCTCGGGGTCGATCTCGGCGACCTCGGCCTCGGGCAGGCCCCCGATCGCCGCGGCGACCGGGTCCGCCAGCAGTTCCGGGTGCTCGTTCGCCGGTCTCCAGTCCAGCGTGCCGACCATGTGCGCGTCCCCTCTCGTCAGCCCCGGGTCCCCGGCCCGCCATGGGTGCGCGGTGCCCAGGATCAAGCCACCGGGCCGCCGGAGTCCTCCGAGGCTATCCGGACGTCGCCGGAGCACGCGATCGTCCGCCCGCGCGGCGGTGGCGCTGTGCGTCACCGAGCGGATCGGGCGGAGCCGGGAGGGCGGCGGGCTCGCGGGGTACGTCCCGCCCGCGAGCCCGCCGCGCCGGGGGTCAGGCCCCGGCTCCCACCACGCCGTGCGGGTCGAGGATGTACTTCTGCGCCGCGCCGCGGTCGAACTCGGCGTAGCCCTCGGGCGCCTGCTCCAGCGGGATGGCCGAGGCGTTGACGTTGCGCGCGATGTTCACCCGGTCGTACAGGATCGCCATCATCAACTGCCGGTTGTACTTCATCACCGGGCACTGGCCCGTGACGAGGTAGTGCGACTTGGCCCACCCGAGGCCGAGCCGCAGCCCGAGCTGCCCCGCCTTGGCCTTCTCCTCCGGCGCGCCCGGGTCGTCGGTGACGTACAGGCCGGGGATGCCGAGCCCGCCGGCGGCGCGGGTGATGTCCATCAGCGTGTTGAGGACGGTCGCGGGCTGCTCGCCCGCGGATCCTTCGGGGCCGTGGCCGCGCGCCTCGAACCCGACGCAGTCGACGGCCGCGTCCACCTCGGGGACGCCGAGGATCTGCTCGATCTGCTCGGGCACGTTGTCGTGCCGGGACAGGTCGATCGTCTCGCAGCCGAAGCGGCGGGCCTGCTCCAGCCGCCGCGGGTTCATGTCGCCGACGATCACGACGGCGGCGCCGAGCAGCAGGCAGGCGGTCGCGCAGGCGAGCCCGACCGGGCCCGCGCCCGCCACGTACACGGTCGAGCCGGTGGTGACGCCCGCGGTGTAGGCGCCGTGGTAGCCGGTCGGGAGGATGTCGGACAGCATCGCCAGGTCGGGCAGCTTCGCCATCACGGTGTCGCGGTCGGCGGGGAACTTCAGCAGGTTGAAGTCGGCGTACGGGACGACCGCGTACCGCGCCTGGCCGCCGTGCCAGCCGCCCATGTCGACGTATCCGTACGCCGCGCCGGGTCGTTCGCGGTTGACGTTCTCGCAGACGCCCGTGTGGCGCTCCTTGCAGTTGCGGCAGCGGCCGCAGGCGATGTTGAACGGAACGCTGACCAGATCGCCCTGTTCGACGAACTCGACGTCCCTGCCGAGTTCGATCACCTCGCCGGTGATCTCGTGGCCGAGCGTGAGCCCGGCGGGCGCGGTCGTCCGGCCGCGCACCATGTGCTGGTCGGACCCGCAGATGTTGGTGGCCAGTACCTTCAGTATGACGCCGTGCTCCAGCTTGCGCCCGCCCTGCTCGGCCAGCACAAGCCGGGGGAAGTCCAGGTCCTCGACCGTCACCTTGCCCGGTCCCTGGTACACGACGCCTCGGTTTGTGTCCGCCACGACCTCTCCCTCCACGTTGAGAGTCGGCTCGCCGGCGCCCCGGGCGTGGGCCGTTGCTCGTCGCCCCGCCGCCGGGCGGCCGGGTCCGCGCGATGGTACGTCCGGAGCCATACCCCGTCCATGCCCGTTAGTCCGATTTCACGTCGCTCGTTCGCAGGTGGACGCGGCGGACTCCGGAAGGGCCGCTCAGGAGCCCAGGTACCGCAGGACGGCGAGGATGCGGCGGCTGTATCCCGTCGTGTGCGACAGGTCGAGCTTGTCGAAGATCGCGTTGACGTGCTTCTCCACCGCGCTCTGCGAGATGTGCAGGTTTGCGCCGATTGAGGCGTTGGTATGCCCTTGGGCCATATTGTCCAGGACATCCCGCTCCCGCGGAGTGAGCCGGGCGAGCGGGTCGGTGCGGTCGCCGTGCGCGGCGAGCAGGCGGCGCACCACCTCCGGGTCGAACGCGGCGCCGCCCGCGCCGACCCGGTCGAGGGCGTCGAGGAACTCGTCCACCTGCGCCACCCTGTCCTTCAGCAGGTAGCCGACCCCGGTCGCGGCCGTGGTGATCAGTTCGGTGGCGTAGCGCCGCTCCACGTACTGGGACAGGACGAGGACGCCGACGTCCGGCCAGCGCGCCCGGATCTCCAGCGCGGCCCGCAGCCCCTCGTCGGTGTGGGTGGGCGGCATGCGGACGTCCACGACCACGACGTCCGGGGGCCCGGCGGCCACCGCCGCGAGCAGCGCGTCACCGTCCGCGACCGCCGCGGCCACCTCGTGGCCCTCCTCGGCCAGCAGCCGCACCAGCCCCTCCCGCAGGAGCGTGGAGTCCTCGGCCAGCATCACACGCACGGCAGCTCCGCGGTGATCACGGTCGGGCCGCCGGCCGGGCTGTGCACGCCGAACGCCCCGTCCAGCGCGGCGACCCGGCGGGCCAGCCCGGCGAGGCCGCCGCCGCCCGGATCGGCGCCCCCGGCCCCGTCGTCCTCGATGCGCACGCTGAGCGCCGTCCCGGACGCGGCGACGTCCACGAGCACGCGCCCGGCGCCGGCGTGCTTGGCCGCGTTGGTGACGGCCTCGCACACGACGAAGTACGCGGCGGTCTCCACCGCGTGCGGCGGGCGTCCGGGCACGTCGCAGTCGATCGTCACCGGCACCGCGGACCGCTCGGCCACCGTCTCCAACGCCGCCCGCAGGCCCTCGCCGTCCAGCGCCGCCGGATAGACGCGCCAGGTGACCTCCCGCAGGTCGTCGAGGGCCCGCTGGGACTCCGCGTGCGCCTGCTCCAGCAGTTCGGCCGCCCGGTCCCCGCCGCCGGCGCGGCGGGTGCGGCCGATCAGCATGCCGAGCGCCACGAGACGCTGCTGGACGCCGTCGTGCAGGTCCCGCTCGATGCGGCGGCGCTCCTCGTCCACCGCCTCCACCACCTGGGCCCGGGACACCGACAGATGCGCGATGCGGCGCTCGTACTCCTCCCGCGGGCTGGGCCCGAGGCACCGCCTCGCCACGTTCCGCTCCAGCGCCACGACGCCGACCAGCCCCTGGACGGCCAGGAAGAGCAGCACCAGGCCCACGGCGGCGGTGTAGAGGACGATCCACCAGGTCGGCGGTATGCCGTCCAGGTGGTCGCCCGTGAGCCACCAGCCCACGCCCAGCGCGATCCCCTGGGCCGAGCCATAGGCGATCAGCAGGAGGATCACACCGCCGAGCAGCCCGACCGGCGCCCGCACGACGAGGTAGGCCAGCGCCTTCCGCGGGTCGTGTTCGACGTCCCCGTCCTCGCCCAGGAATCTCCTGAGCCTCCGCCGTTCCATCCCGGTCACGGCCTGCGCCGCACCGGCGACCATGGGCGGGACCGTCCGCCGGCCGCGGGGGAAGGGGAGTGAGCAGGCCGTCAGGAGCGCCGCCACCGCGAGCAGGACCAGTTCCACGGCCGCGGTGAGGGCACCCAGGACCAGTCCTGCCGCGGCCCGCGCGACGGCAGCCGGGCCACGAGCGTCAGGCGGTGCCGTCACGCTCGTATTCTCTAGGTCCCGCGTGGTGTTTTCCCGGCGGCCTGCCACCACCGCGCCGTGCCTTGACGACACGGACGACGATGAACGCCACGACGGCCAGCGCGGCCAGGACGAGCACTCCCTTGGAGTAGGTGCCCACGTACTCCTCGACCTTGTGCCAGTTGTCACCGAGCTGGTACCCGGCGAGGATGAAGATCGTGTTCCACAGCGCGCTCCCGAGCGTCGTGTACAGCAGGAACGTCATCATCGGCATGCGTTCCACCCCGGCGGGGATGGAGATCAGGCTGCGGAAGATCGGGATCATCCGGCCGAAGAACACCGCCTTGGAGCCGTGCCGGGCGAACCACGCCTCCGTCCGGTCCAGGTCCTCGATCTTGACCAGCGGCAGCCGCTTCACGAGCGCGCGGATCCGGTCCCGTCCGATCAGCGCTCCGATGCCGTAGAGGGCCAGCGCCCCGACGACGCTCCCGATCGTCGTCCACACGAGCGCGCCCACCAGGCTCATCTTCCCCTGTGCGGCCGTGAACCCCGCCAGCGGCAGGATCACCTCGCTCGGCAGCGGCGGGAAGAGGTTCTCCAGCGCGATCGCCAGCCCGGCGCCCGGTGCGCCGAGTTTCTCCATCAGGTCGGTCGCCCAGCCGGCGATGCCGTCGGTGGGCCCGCCTTCGGACGCCGCCGCGTACACAGTTTCGATCATGCCTGAGATATTAGGGATCGTTTGACCTCGTCACTACGAAGAACAGCGCATACCGGGGGTCGAACACCACACTCCGTCCCCTGCGGAAAACCACACCCCGGGACGGGATGACGCGAAAGTACTTCCCGTCACGATGGACCAGCGTAATATCGGGCGCCCCCGCTCTTCCCATGCGCATCGCCGCGGGCCCGACCCCGAAGGAGCCGCCGCGTGGCCGACGACCTCCCAGAGAGCGCGCCTCCCGGCATCGACACCTCCACGCCGACCTTCGCGCGCGTCTACGACTACTTCCTCGGCGGCAAGGACAACTTCGCCGCCGACCGCGAGGTGGCCGACATGGTGATGCGGCTCGTGCCGGAGGCCCCCGTGGTGGCGCGGGGCAACCGCGTCGCGATCGAGCGGGCGGTGACGTACATGGCCGCCGAGCTCGGCATCGACCAGTTCGTCGACATCGGCTCGGGGCTGCCCACCTCGTCCAACGTGCACCAGTTCGCGCGGACGGCGAACCCCGCCGCGCGGGTCGTCTACGTCGACAACGACCCGATCGTCCTGGCGCACGGGCGGGCCCTGCTCACCGAGACGGGCGTCGCGGAGTTCATCCAGGGCGACCTGTACGAGCCGGAGAAGATCTTCACCCACCCGGCGCTGACCGGGATTCTCGACCTGTCGCGCCCGGTGGGGGTGGTGCTGGCCGCGATCGTCCACCACGTACCGGACGACCGGGACCCCGCCCACGCCGTCCGGGCGCTCCACCCGTTCCTGCCGTCCGGCAGCCACGTCATGCTCACGCACCTGCACGACTCCGGGGACGACCCGCGGGTCGAGGAGGCCAAGCGCATCCTGCAGTCGGGGCTCGGCGGATCCTACTTCCGCCACTCCTCGCAGATCGAGCGGTTCATGGACGGGCTGACCATCCTCGAACCCGGCGTGGCGCACGTGACCGCCTGGCGCCCGGACGGACCGGCCGGCCCGCTGGAGCACCCGCTGCACACCCAGATGGTGGCTGTGCTGGGCCGCAAGGACTGATCGGGCGATTCAGCGGAGAGTGAAACCCGCACCGGTGGGCCCGCGCCGTCCGGGACGCTCGGACTCTCGGTTCCCGCAGGCGGGGACGGGTTCCGGACGGGGTGCGCCCCGGTTTCGGACACCCGAGCCGGCCCGGTCCGTGCAAAGGATCTTTTTGATCGACTTTTCCGTTAACAGCCTTTCTTGTAGCGTTCGCAGCGTTTTGTGAAGTGAATTCATGATCGGACTTCCCGCCACAAGATCATGTAAGGACGCCGCGATGCCCATGGCGACAGGCCTGGCCGCGGTCGCGCTCCTCGGCCTGCTGACGCTCCTGGCCGCCGCGCGGCACGGCAGGCGCCGACCCCTCCCGCAGGAGGAGCACCCCGAGTCCCTGACGGCCGTCCTGGGCCCCGGGGACGAGGAGTACCTCGCCTGGCTGGCCGACCACCACTGGCCGGGCGACGAGTACCTCGACCTGGAGTACGAGTGGATCGGGGACCCGGAGCCCGCCGATCCGGACGGCCCCTACCCGTCGCCGCTGTGCCCCCACTGCAACCTGCGCCGGGAGGACGTCTGGCCGTGCCCCACATGCGGCCGTCTCCTGCACTCGTCCTGCGGGCACGGGATGCGGCGCAGGAGGGTCGACCGCCCGTACCGCACCCACGCCACCAACTCCGAGGCGGTCATCGGGGAGTGGGTCTGCACGGGCTGCACCTCCGTGGTCGGCCTGGACGTGGACCACGGCGACGAGCCGGACGGCAGCCTGCACTAAATGTGGCGACTTGCCCGGTCTAGTCCGCCTTCACACATACTGAACAGTAAAGAATTTCCCAGTGACTTGCATATTTCGGGCGTGCGGCGGCAGGCTGAATCCATGTCCTTAATCACAGGGACACCGTGGAGGAACCCGTGACCGCTCAACATGACTCGATCTGCACGCACGAGCCGGCCTGCCCGACGACGGACGCGCGGGACCGCGAGGCCGCGCGCACCGTCGCCAGCCACCCTGAGCAGGGGTGGAGCCTCCTCTGCAACGGCATCGTCGTCTTCGAGGACACCGGCGAACTGCTGCCCGACGGCCGCGTGATCGCCCCCCACCGCCCCGCCACGGCCGTCTAGCTC
>NZ_SMKH01000122.1 GCF_004348515.1 Actinomadura sp. KC345
TCCTCGAACTGGCCTGGCTGATCGCCGCCGGGGCCGCGGGCGAGGCACTGCGGCAGGCCGAGCGGCGGGCGGACGAGGCCGAGCGCACCCGGGAGGAGACCGCCCGGCTGCGTGCCACCGAGGAACGGCTGCACATCGCGCGGGAGCTGCACGATTCGCTCACCCACCAGATATCGATCATCAAGGTGCAGGCCGGAGTGGCCGTCCACCTGGCCCGCAAGCGCGGCGAGCACGTGCCGGAGGCCCTGCTGGCGATCCAGGAGGCCGGCCGGGAGGCGAACCGCGAGCTGCGAGCGACCCTGGACACCCTGCGCGACGACCCCGGGACCCCGTCGCACGGGCTCGATCACATCCCGGACCTGGTGGAACGAGCCAGGGGGACGGGCTTGAACACGACGCTGACGATCGAAGGGCGACGGCACCACGTGCCGGCCGCGGTGGACCGGACCGCCTACCGGATCGTCCAGGAGGCGCTCACCAACACCGCCCGCCACGCCGCCGCGGACACGGCGTCGATCCGGATCGACTACCGCCCGGACGCCCTCGCCATACGCGTCGACGACGACGGCAAGGCCGCGCCGGGCCCCGCGCCGGTGCCCGGCGCGGGGCTCCTCGGAATGCGCGAACGCGTCACGGCCCTCGGTGGGCGCATGCGCGCGGAACCGCGCAGCGAGGGCGGCTTCAGCGTCCAGGCCGAGTTCCCCGTGGGCCGGCCCTCGTGATCCGCGTCCTGCTGTGCGACGACCAGTCGCTCCTCCGAGGGGGATTCCGGGCGCTGCTCGACGCCGAGGACGACATCGAGGTGGTCGCCGAAGCCGCCGACGGCCAGGAGGGCCTGGCGCTCATCGGCGAGCACCTCCCCGACATCGCGCTCATCGACATCCAGATGCCGGTCATGGACGGCATAGAGACCACCCGGCGCATCGCCGCGGACCCGGCCCTGGCCGGGGTGCACGTCGTCATCCTGACCAACTACGGCTTCGACGAGTACGTCTTCAACGCGCTGCGCGCCGGCGCGGCCGGATTCCTGGTCAAGGACATCGAGCCGGAAGACCTGCTTCACTCCGTGCGCGTCGCCGCCCGCGGTGATGCGCTGCTCGCACCGTCGATCACCAGGAAGCTGATCGACCGGTACGTCTCCCAGCCGCTCGGCACGGAGGCCGGCACGGAGCTGAAGGAGCTGACCAACCGCGAACGCGAGGCCGTCGCCCTCGCCGCGCGGGGCCTGTCCAACGACCAGATCGCCGGGCGCATGGTGATCAGCCCGGTGACGGCGAAGACCCACATCAACCGGGCCATGACGAAGCTCCGGGCCCGCGACCGCGCCCAGCTCGTGGTCCTCGCCTACGAGTCCGGCCTGGTGGCCCCGCGCCGGACCTGAATCGCCGGACGATTCTGTACAGTCGGCCGGTGCGTCGAATTCTGCGAACCGACAGGTTGGTGCTGCGTCGCTGGGAGGCGGGGGACCGGGAGCCCTTCGCCGCACTCAACGCCGACCCCGAGGTCATGGCGCATTTCCCCGCCCCGCTGACCCGTGCGGAAAGCGACGCCATGGTCGACGGGATCGAAGCCCGCTTCGAAGGGGAGGGCTTCGGCTTCTGGGCCCTGGAAACCGCTGACACCAACCGGTTCATCGGATTCACCGGCCTGGCGGTCGTGCGTTTCGACGCGCCGTTCACGCCCGCGGTGGAGATCGGCTGGCGGCTCGCCCGCTCCGCCTGGGGCCACGGATACGCCGCCGAGGCCGCGCGCCGCGCTCTCCGCTTCGCGTTCGACGACGCCCGCCTCGACGAGGTGGTCTCCTTCACCAGCACGGCCAATCTGAGATCGCAGGCCGTCATGGAGCGCATCGGCATGGTCCGGGACGCCGCCGGCGACTTCGACCATCCGCTCGTCGACGACGGCCACCGCCTGAAACGGCACGTGCTGTGGCGGATCACCGCCGCCGCATGGCACGGCGACCATCGCCGGACGGCCCGGATGGAGTCCCGCTAGGCGCCGCGCTTCCCGGAGACATCCGGCGATCGGGTTGCCGGCCGGGGCCCGGCACCGCACTCTGGGGCAATGATCAAGAAGTCGCGGCGGCGGAGCCGGCTCGCGGTCGCATGGTGCGCCGTGCTCCTCGCGCTGGTCATCGGCTCGGCCGCGGTGCAGATCGCGGGACTCGGCCTGATGACCCTGCTGCCCCTGCTGGCCCTGTCCTGCGCCCGCGCATCCGGACGAGGCGCCGCCTCGTCCGCCCGCCTTGATCTGTGACGACCGTCTTGATCTGGACAACTGTCCAGACTAAAGTCCGCGTAGTGCGACGCGGCCGGGCCGACGCCCCCTGACCCGAGGAACCGCCCATGGACGACCTTCCCGAACTGGGCTTCTACGGACTGGCCGGGCATTCGGCCACACCCCGCGACCTGCTCGCCGAGGTCGCCGAGGGGGAGCGCCTGGGGCTCGGCTCGGTCTTCCTGTCCGAACGGTTCACGACCAAGGAGGCCGCGACGCTGTCCGGCGCCGCGGCCGCGGCCGGCGAGCGGATCGGCATCGCCACCGCCGCGACCAACCACAACACCCGGCACCCCCTGCTGACCGCCACCTTCGCCACGACGATGCACCGGCTGTCCGGCGGGCGCTTCGCGCTCGGCCTCGGACGCGGCTTCGACATGCTCTTCGACGTCATGGGCCTGCCCCGTGTCACCACCGCGCAGCTCGAGGACGTCACCGGAATCCTGCGCCGCCTGTGGCGCGGCGAAGCGGTGGCCGGGCACGAGGGCCCGGCCGGGACCTTCCCCTTCCTCAGCCAGGATCCGTCCTTCGACGAGGACATCCCGGTGATCCTCACCGCGATGGGGGAGCGGACCCTGGAGTTCGCCGGGCGGATCGCCGACGGCGTCGTCCTGCACACCTTCTTCACCGACGAGACCCTCGCCAGGTCGGTCGCGGCCGTCCGCCGCGGAGCGGCCGAGGCCGGCCGCGACCCGGAGTCCGTCCGCGTCTGGTCGGTGCTGGCCACGGTCGGCGACCACCTGGACGAGGAGCTCCGCCTCCGCAAGCTGGTCGGCCGCCTGGCCACCTACCTGCAGGGGTACGGCGACCTCCTGGTGCGCGTCAACGGGTGGGACCCCGCCGTCCTGGCCCGCTTCCGCGCCGACGACCTGGTCACGGGCTACCCCGGTGCCTTCGACGCGATCGGGACGACCGGCGACCTGAACCACGTGGCCGGGCTGATCCCGGACGAATGGCTCGCCGCGTCCGCGACCGGCACCCCCGGCCGGTGCGCGGCGCGCGTCCTCGACCAGTTCGGGGCGGGGGCGGACGGCGTCATCCTGCACGGCGCGACCCCCGCCGAACTGGCCCCCGTCCTGGACGCCTACCGCCGCGTCCGCCCGCACGGCCTCGACGACCTTCCCCGCAACCCGGGCCGGAGCCGGTGAAGACCGTCTCCGGGTCCGAGGGGCTGACCGCCTCCTGGCTCGGCGAGGTGCTCGGCGGCCGGGTCGACACCGTGGACGTGAAGGCCGTCGGCACCGGCCAGATCGGCTCGTGCTTCAGGCTGACCCTGACCGGCGCCGGCGTGCCCGGCGGGCTGGTGGCCAAGCTCCCCGCCGCCGACCCCGCCGCCCGCGCCCTCCTCGGCGGCGCCTACCGCACGGAGGTGCTCTTCTACCGGGACGTCGCCGAGACCGTCGCCATCCGCACGCCGCGCTGCCACCACGCCGCCATCGACCCGGAGACCTTCGACTTCGTGCTCCTCCTGGAGGACCTCTCCCCGGCGGTCCAAGGCGACCAGCTCACCGGCTGCTCGATCCGGGAAGCCGGGGGCTGCGTGCTCGCCCTGGCCGGCCTGCACGGCCCCCGCTGGTGCGACGAGTCCCTGCTGGACGCCGACGGCCTCCACCACAGCACCGAGGCTGACGCGGATACGCTCGCCGAGGTCTACGCCCCCGCCGTCGAAACCTTCGTCGACCGCTTCGCAGACCGCCTCGACCCGGCCGACCGGGACACCCTGCGCCGGACCACCGAGACCATCGGCCCCTGGCTGGTGGCCCGTTCCGACCGCTTCGGCCTCGTCCACGGCGACTACCGGCTGGACAACCTGCTCTTCCCACCGGACGGCAGCGGCGCGACCACGGTCGACTGGCAGACCCTCACCATCGGTCTCCCCGCTCGCGACCTGTCGTACTTCCTGGCCACCAGCCTCACCACCGAGGCCCGCCGCACTCACGAACGCGACCTCGTCACCCGCTACCACGAGGCGCTGCTCGGCCACGGCGTCACCGGCTACCCGCTTGACCTCTGCTGGGACGACTACCGCTTCGCCCTCCTGCAAGGCCCCCTCATCACCGTCCTGGGCTGCGCCTACGGCGCCCCCACCGAACGCGGCGACGCCATGTTCCTGACCATGGCCGCCCGAGCCTGCGCCGCCATCCGCGACCTCCAAGCCCCGGCCTGACGCGAGGCCCTTCTCCGCCACGCCGGTCACCGATCCCCACGTGTTCGATGGACGCCGTCTATTGACGGGTGTCGCCGAAATTGTTAACAATTTCGGCATCAGTGGTGGCGACATGCGATCCGAGGTGCAGGGATGACCGAACATCCGAGGCCGTCCGAAAGGGCGCGCGACCTCGTGCGCGGCGCCTACGACGTGCACATCCACGTGGCGCCGGACGTGATGGAGCGCCGCATCGACGACCTGGCGCTCGCGCCGAGGTTCGCGGCGGCGGGGCTGGGCGGCTTCGTGCTGAAGTCGCACTACTTCCCGACCGCGGAGCGCGCCGCCGTGGTGCGCGCCGCCGTCCCCGGGTTCGGCGCGGTCGGGGCGATCACGCTGAACGGGTCGGTGGGCGGCATGAACCCCGTCGCGGTCGAGCTGGCCGGACGCGCCGGGGCCCGGTTCGTGTGGCTGCCCACCGTCGACAGCGCCAACCAGCGCGCCTGCACGGCGAGCGACCCCGAGGGCGCGCGCCCGCCGATGTGGGCGCGGCTGCAGGAGGAGCTGCGGGCGGACGGCATGGCGGCCGATCCGGTGGACGTCGTCCAGGACGGCCGCGTCACCGACGCGACCAGGCAGGTGCTCCGCGTGATCGCGAAGCACGACATGACGCTCGCCACCGGTCACCTCGGCACAGCGGAGATCGGCACCGTCGTGGACACGGCCGCCGCGGAGGGGGTGCGCCGCATCGTCGTCACCCACCCAGAGTTCACCTCCCAGCGGGTCGCGGCGGAACGGCAGCGGGAACTCGCGGCGAAGGGCGCCCTGATGGAGCGCTGCTTCACGACCCCCTACACAGGGAAGGTCTCCTGGGACCTCTGGGTGGACAACATCCGGGCCGTGGGCCCCGAGCACTCCGTCCTGTCCAGCGACCTCGGCCAGCCGTTCAACCCGCCCGTCGAGGACGGGCTGGCGCTCATGGCCGACCGGCTGCTCGCCGAGGGCTTCACCGAAGACGACGTGCGGGTCATGGCCGTGCGCAACAGCCGATGGCTCGCCGGCGCCGACGCCGTCCGACCCGGGGAGGCCCGGTCATGACCCCCGTCCTCAGGATGCGGAACCTGAGCAAGCAGTTCGTGAAGGACGACAAGGGCATCGTCGCGCTGCGCGACTTCAGCCTGGACGTCGCCGAGGGCGGCTTCGTCAGCGTCCTCGGCCGGAGCGGCTGCGGGAAGTCCACGATCCTGAACCTGCTCGCCGGCCTGGTCCCGCCCACGTCCGGGGAGCTGTTCTACCGCGACAGGCCGATCTCCCGGCCGCGCGTCGAGGTCGGCTACCTGACGCAGTCCGACACGCTGATGCCCTGGCGGGACGTGCGGCGCAACATCGAGATGCCGATGGAGGTGCGCAAGGTGCCCGCCGCCCGCCGCCGCGAGCGCGCCGGGGAGCTGATCGAACGGGTCGGGCTGCGCGGGTTCGAACGGCACTACCCGCGCGAGCTGTCCGGCGGCATGCGGCGGCGGGTCAGCCTCGCGCGGATGCTGGTCGGCGACCCCGAGACCCTGCTGATGGACGAGCCGTTCGGCGCGCTGGACGCCCAGCTGCGCTCCGATCTGCAGAAGGAGCTGCTGCGCCTCTGGCAGGGCAGCGGCCAGACCGTGGTGTTCGTGACGCACGACATCGAGGAGGCGCTCCTGCTCGGCGACCGGGTGGTCGTGCTCGGCCGCCTCGGCCGTGTGGTGCTGGACGAGGCGATCGACCTGCCCCGCCCGCGCGACCCCGACGAGATGCGGGTCGACGCCCGCTTCGTCGCCCTGCACGGCGAGCTCACCGGCGCACTGAGAGAGGGGGCGCGATGAGCGCGGAGACCCGGCCCGCCGGCAAGGGCGAGGAGGCCGGCGCACCCGAGGCCGGCGCGCCCGAGACCGTCGCGATCGAGCGGGGCTTCGGGGGCCGGTACGGCGGCACGGCCGGTGTGTGGGCCGCCCGCGTCGTCCTGGTGGCGGCGGTGCTGCTCGTCTGGCAGTGGGGGGCCGACCGCTGGTTCGACGTCATCTTCACCAGCAGGCCCACCGAGATCTGGGAACGCCTGGTGCAGTGGCACGAGGACGGCATCCTGTGGTCCAACACCTGGGTCACCATCCAGGAGATCGTCTACGGGTTCGCGCTGGGCGCCGCGGCGGGGGTGCTGCTGGGGTTCCTGCTCGCGTCGGCGACGCTGCTCTACCGGGTCCTCGACCCGTTCATCATGGCGCTCTACTCGATCCCGAAGGTGGCGCTGGCGCCGCTGTTCATCGTCTGGTTCGGCATCGGCATGAACATGAAGGTGCTGCTCGCCGCCGCGACCGTGTTCTTCCTGGTGTTCCTCAACACCGTCGCCGGAGTCCGGGAGGTCGACCGCGGCCTGGTCGACGCCGTCCGGCTGATGGGCGGCGGGCGGCTGCACGTCACGTTCAAGGTCGTGCTGCCGGGAGCGATGACCGGTGTCCTCACCGGCCTGAAGGTCGCGATCCCGTACGCCCTGATCGGCGCGGTGATCGGGGAGCTGGTGGCCTCCAACCGCGGCCTCGGCTACCTCATCAACGACGCCGCCGCGCAGTTCGACACGGCCGGGGTGTTCGCCACGCTGGTCGTGCTGAGCGTGATCGCCGCCGTGCTGAACCTGCTGGTCGGCCTGCTCGACCGCAGGCTGAGCCGCTGGAAGCCGCTGGAGGCGCGCCGATGAGGCGCCTCGCGGCGGCGGTCCTCGTCCTCGTCCTCGTCGTGACGGGGTGCGCCGAGCGCACGTCCACCACCCCGCCCGGCGTGCTGAACGTCGGCCAGATCAGCAACTCGATCGCGTTCCTCCCGCTGTTCATCGCGGAGGAGAAGGACTACTTCGAGCAGGAGGGCGTCAGGCTCGGGGAGCGCCCCCGCCTCGGCACCGGGGCCAAGGTCGCGGCCGCGCTGAAGTCCGGCGGCGTCGACGTCGGCGCGGGCGTGCTGACCGACGCCCTCAACCTCGCCCGCATCGACGACGAGACGCGGCTCGTCTCCAACCTCGTCGACAGGTACTACGTCGACATCATCGTGGGCCGGGACTTCGACGGACCGCCGGCCTCCGCGCCGCTGGAGCAGCGGATCCGCGCGCTGCGCGGCAAGAAGATCGGCATCACCGGCCCCGGCAGCGGCACCGAGGCGCTCGTCACCTACCTGCTGCGCCGCGTCGGGATGCGCTCCGACACCGACGTCGAGCTCGTCAACCTCGGCGCCAAGGCCACCTCCGCGATCGGCGCGTTGAAGACCGGCCGGGTCGACGCGCTGTCGTTCTTCCAGCCGATCGCGCAGCAGGCCGAGGCCGCGGGCGCCGGGTCGCTCTACCTCTCCCCGTCCCGGGGCGACATCCCCGGATTCGAGCGCACGGCACACGGCGTCGTCTTCACCACCGAGCGCCTCATGAAGAAGAAGCGCGAGGAGATCGCGGCGTTCCAGCGCGCCATCGGCCGCGCGTTGCGCGACATCCACGAGCACCCGGACCAGCTGCCCGGACTGCTCGGCGCCTATCTCAAGACCACCGACCCCAAGGCGCGCGCGGCGATGATCCCGATCATCCGCACGGAGGTCCCCGAGGAGATCGGCTTCACCCGGGCCTCGTTCGACACGGCCATCGAGTTCCACCGCACCACGGGCCTCGTCGAGCGCGTCCCGAAGTACGAGGAGATCGTCCCGCCGAACCTGCGAACCTCGCCGGACGACTGACGTTCCCATCGGTGGCCTGGAGGAACTCCTCCAGGCCACCGATGGGCGATCCCGCCTGGATCCGTACCGCGACGCGGTCCGGAGCACCTGAGCCCGGTCTACGGACGGACGCCGTCGAGCCAGGTGGGTTCGAGGTCGCCGCCGTTCACCGGGGCCTTGCGGCGGAGCGTGGTCCGCGCGTCGTCATCGTCGCCCGTGGCGAGCCGCACGGCGATCTTGTCCTCGATGTCCTTCGGCGCGCCGCCGGCGTAGCCGTTGAAGACGCTGGAGAAGACCAGCGTGCGGCCGTCGGGGTCCTTCACGTACCCGGACAGCCCCGTGACGCCGGTCATCGTGCCGGTCTTGGCGTGGACGTTCCCGGCGGCGGCGGTGTCGCGCATCCGCTCCGCGAGCGTCCCGCCGACCATCGGGTCGGGCCGCCCGGCGATGGGGAGCGCGTTGTACCAGGTGGAGAACCAGGGCCGCTCGCGGACGTTCCTCAGCAGCGTGGTGAGCTGGGTGGCCGTCGTGAAGTTGCCCCGCGACAGGCCCGAGCCGTCCGTCAGGGTCACCTGCGAGGTGTCGACGCCGAGCCGACCGAGGTGGGCGGTGATCGCGGGCAGCCCGGCCTCCCAGGTGCCCTTGCCCCGCACCTTGCGGCCGATGGACTTGACCAGGGTCTCGGCCATGACGTTGTTGCTCAGCTTCAGGTAGGGCGTGGCGAGCTTCGACAGCGGCATCGAGGTGCGGGTGGCGATCTTCTTGACGCCCCGCGGCGTCCTGCCGCGCTCGGTCGCGCCGGCCACCTGGACGCCGTGCGCCTTCAGCGCCTTGCGGAAGACGTCCGCCGCGTACAGCGTCGGCCCCTCGACCGTCCGCAGGACGCTGGTGGGCTCCCCGCCGGCGGGGTGGGAGCCGGTGATGACGATCGTGTTGGAGCCGTTGGCCCGGTTCGCCTCAAGGGTGGACGCCGATCCGGGTGCTCCGGTGACCGCCTTGTTGTCGATCTTCACCACGTCGGTCTCGGGGGTGAGCCCGACCCGGACCGGCGCTCCCTCGCGGGCGCCGGGGGCGAGGGAGATCTCGATCGAGCCGGCGTCGAAGTCGTCGTTGGGGGAGATCGTGAGCGCGGACGTCTGCCCGGCGTAGGCGTACTGGAGATCCGTGGGGTCCCAGTCGGCCGGGGTCCGCTTGGCGTCGAACCATGTGTCGTCGGCGACGAGATCGCCCTTGATCCGGGTGATGCCCTTGGCGGCGACGGCGGCGGCGAGCCGGTCGTACTCGGCGGCCCGCATCGTCGTGTCGCCGGTTCCCTTGAGGTAGAGGTCGCCGCCCTTGACGCCCACCGCCGTCCGGAACCGGTAGCCGGGCCCCAGGATGCCGAACGCCGCCGCCGAGGTCTGGAGCTTGTTGTTCGAGGCGGGCGTGACCCTCCCGTCGCCGTTGCGGTCGTAGAGGACGCCGCCGGTCTCGGCGTCCCGGACGACCACGTCCACGGTCGCGCCCTGGAGACGCTCGTCCTTGAGGATCGCGTCCAGATCGTCCGCCAGCTCCCCTGCCGGGGCGGCATAGGCGGGGACGGCGGCGGCACCGCCCATGAGCAGGCTTGCTCCCAGCAGGAGAGATATCCCGACGTTTCTGATCATGGGAGCCGAGTCTAGGAACGCGGGGCGGCCTCCCCAAGCATTTCCGGTGAACCGGCGCTCTCGATCGGGCGCGGGACGGGTGACCTCAATCACATTAATATACAAACAACCCTTGACGCGCGACACTACATTGTCTAGCGTTCCGGGCTGTCGAGGTAAGCGTCCCGACTGCTCCGCGTGGAGGGAAGGCCTCAATGCCCACCAGATCCGGACCAGCTCGGGACACCGCCACCGCCTCCGGCGATCCGCTCCTCGCGGTCGACGGCCTCGACGTCGGCTACAACGGTGCGGTGCGCGCCCTGCGCGGGGTGTCGCTGCGGGTCCCGCGCGGCGGCGTGGTCGCCGTGCTGGGCGGGAACGGCGCCGGCAAGACGACCCTGCTGCGCGCCGTGTCCGGAGCGCTCGGCCCGGCCGGCGGCGCGATCACCGCGGGGACGGTCCGCTTCGACGGCCGCGACATCGGCGGGCTGCCGGCCGCGGAGATCGTGCGGGCGGGCGTGGCGCAGGTACCCGAGGGCAGGCGGGTGTTCCGCGACCTCACGGTGGAGGAGAACCTGCGGGCCGGCGGGTTCGGCACGCCGGGACGGAGCAGGCGCGAGGCGCTCGCGCGGGTCTTCGAGCTGTTCCCCGACCTGGCCGGCCGGCGCGGGCAGCGGGCCGGGCTGCTGTCCGGGGGCCAGCAGCAGATGCTCGCCATCGGCCGCGGGCTGATGAGCCGGCCCCGGCTGCTCCTGCTGGACGAGCCGTCGCTCGGCCTCGCGCCGCAGCTGGTCGCGCAGATAGGCGAGATCATCGCGGAGATCAACCGGCAGGGCACGGCGGTGCTCCTGATCGAGCAGAACGCCGTCATGGGGCTGCGGGTCGCGGACGACGCCTACGTGCTGGAGGTCGGGCAGGTGGCCGCGTCCGGACCGGCGGAGGAACTGGCCGGGACCGACGAGATCCGCAGCCGCTATCTCGGCGGCACGGCGGCGTCCACCGGCGCCACCACCGGCGCCGACCCTGACACCGGCTCCGGGACCGGAGGGGCGGGCACGCGGGCCGGCGGGCTGACGGACCTGGCCGCCGCCGTGCACGCGGGCGCCGGTGACCGCGCCGTGCGCGCCGAGGCGCTGCGCGTGGACGGCGCGACCGTCCGGTTCGGGGGCGTCACCGCGCTCGCCGACGTCTCCTTCGAGATCGCGCCCGGCACCGTGCATGCGCTCATCGGCCCGAACGGGGCCGGCAAGTCGACGTGCATCAACGTCCTCGGCGGGGCGTACAAGGTCGCCGCCGGGACCGTCCGCTACGGCGACCGGGTCCTCACCGGGCTGCGGGCGGACCAGATCGCGGGCCTGGGCGTCGCCCGGACGTTCCAGAACATCTCGCTCTCCCTCGACGCCACGGTCGCCGACAACCTGCTCACCGGACGGCACCGCCTGATGCGGTCCGGTGTGGTCGGCGGCGCGCTCGGCCTGCCGCGCGCCCGCCGGGAGGACCGCGAGCACCGGGCCCAGGCGGGCCGGGTCGCCGAGCTGCTGGGCCTCACCGGCCTGCTCGGCCGGTCCGTGCACACGCTCTCCTACGGCGACCGCAAGCGGGTCGAGCTGGGGCGCGCGCTGTGCGCCGAGCCGACCCTGCTGCTCCTGGACGAGCCCGTCGCCGGGATGAACCACGAGGAGTCCGCCCGGATGGCCGAGACGATCACGGCCGTCCAGCGGGAGCTCGGGATCTCGATCCTGCTCGTCGAGCACGACATGCCGTTCGTGATGGGCCTCGCCCAGCGCGTCACCGTCCTGGACTTCGGCCGCCTCATCGCCGACGGCACGCCCGCCGAGGTCCAGCGCGATCCCGCGGTCCTCCGGGCCTACCTCGGGTCGGAGGCCGCATGAGGGACGGAGGCCGCATGAGGGACGGGGGCGGCGTGCGGAAAGGAAGGCCCGCGGCATGAGCTACCTGCTGACCCAGCTGGTCAACGGCGTGTCGCTCGGACTGGTGCTCGGGCTGATCGCGGTCGGCTTCGTGGTCGTGTTCAAGTCCACCGGCGTGCTGAACTTCGCGCACGGATCGGTGCTGCTGCTCGGCGCCTACCTCGTCGCGCGGCTCCATTCGGAGATCGAGTTCTGGGGCGCGCTCGCGGTCGGGGTGCTGGGCGCGGCCCTGGTCGCGGCACTGGTCAACACGCTGCTGGTGCGGCACGTCGCCGAGCACGACCCGGGCGTGTTCGCGATCCTGACCATCGGCGTGGACATCCTGCTGCTCACCGAGCTGACCAGGCAGATCGGCAACGACGTCCTCAACATCGGGGCCCCGTGGGGCGCCTCGGTGGTCACGGTCGCCGGGGTGAGCCTCCCGGCCTCGCGGGCGGCCGCCGCCGGGACGGCGCTGGTGCTGTTCGCCGTGCTCGGGGTACTCGCGGCCCGCACCGACTGGGGGATCGCGATGCGCGCGGCCGCGTCCGACCCCGACACCGCCTCGCTGATGGGCATCCGGCTCGGCCGCACCAGCGCGATCGGGTGGGGCCTGGCCGGCGGGCTGGCGGCCGTGGCCGGGGTGTTCCTCACCTCCTACCCGACGCCAGGCGTCGAGCCCGGCGTGTCCGTCGTCGCCTTCGCCGCCATCCCCGCCTGGGTGCTGGGCGGGTTCGACTCGGTGCCCGGAGCCGTCGTCGGCGGTCTCGTCGTCGGGGTCGCGCAGGCGCTCGCCGTGGGCTACGAGTCCGGCCTGCACTTCCTCGGCAGCGGCTTCGGCGAGGTCGTGCCCTACGCGGTGATGGTCCTGGTCCTGCTGCTGCGCCCGCACGGGCTGTTCGGCCAGAAGGAGGCCATCCGTGTCTGACCGGCCGCCCGCGCCCTCGCCCGCCCGCCTCCGGGCCGTGACGCCGCCCCGCGCCGCCGGCGCCGCGCTGCTCGCCCTCGCGGTCGCCGGGCCGCTGTGGCTCACCGACTTCTGGCTCCAGGCCGGGCTGTTCGCGATGGCCGCCGTGGTCGGGGCGATCGGCCTCACCCTGCTGGTCGGCGTCGCGGGCCAGCTCTCGCTCGGCAACGCGTTCTTCCTCGGCGTCGGCGCCTACACCTACACCCTGCTCGCGGGCGAGCGGGAGGACGAGATGTCCGGCTTCGGGCTGCCGCCGGTGCTCGCCCTCATCGCCGCCGCCGTGGTGTCGGGCGCGGCGGGCGCCGCGTTCAGCCCGATCGCCGGGCGGCTGCGCGGCATCTACCTCGGGCTCGCCTCACTCGGGCTCGTGTTCCTCGGCCGGCACGTCTGGCTCAACGCCGAGGACGTCACCGGCGGATACAACGGCCGCACCGTCGAGGCGTTCGCGGTGCCCGGCTTCAGCTTCAGCGACGAGAACCCGGAGTACCTCGCGGTGCTCGGGACGCCGTTCGGGGAGCTGCACCGCCTCTGGTACCTGTTCCTCGCCGTCGCCCTGCTGGCCGCCGTCTTCGGCCGTGGCATCAAGGCCGGACGGGCGGGCCGCGCGATGGCCGGCGTCCGCGACGGGGAGACCGCCGCGGCGTCCGTCGGCATCCAGGTCGCCAGGGTCAAGGCCACCGCGTTCACCGTCTCCTCCGTCTACGCGGGGGTCGCCGGCGCGCTGACGGCGCTGGCGTTCGGCCGGATCGCGCCGGACTCGTTCGCGCTGACGGTGTCCATCGACTACCTGGTCATGATCGTGCTGGGCGGGGCCGGCTCGATCGCGGGCGCCTCCGCGGGGGCGGTGTTCGTCTCCGTGCTGCCGCTGCTGCTCGTCCAGTACAGCGCGCAGCTCCCCTTCCTGTCCGCACCCGGCTCCGGTGGTCTCGACGCCGCCACGCTGAGCCGGTTCGTCTACGGCGTCGCGATCGTCGCCGTCCTGATCCTCCTGCGCGGCGGGCTCGCGGGGGCCCTGCGCCACGGGGGGACCCGGGCCGGGCGGACGGGCGACCCTGGCCGTTCCGGGGAGTCGTCCCCCCGCAAGGACAGGCCCGATCCGCAGGTTCCGCCGAACGTTCCAGCCTGAAGGAGACCACCCATGACGATCCGTCCCCTCGCCGCGGCGGCGCTGTGCCTGGCGGCGCTCGCGGCATGCAGTACCACCGACCCCAACGCCGGCGAGGGAGAAGGCGGTACGGGGGTCCGCACCGGCAACGGCGTCACCGAGTCGGAGATGAGGATCGGTGTGCTCACCGACCTGTCCGGGCCGTTCAAGGCCGGCGCCGCAGTCCAGGTCCAGGAGAAGAAGGCCTACTGGGCGGCCAAGAGCGCGCAGGGCGGCATCTGCGGCCGCAAGATCACGGTCGACGTGCGCGACCACGGCTACAATCCGCAGCGTGCCGTGTCGCTGTACCGGAGCATGTCGCCGGACATCGTGGCGCTCCAGCAGGTGCTCGGCTCGCCGGTCGTCGCGGCCATCCTCCCCCTCGCCGAGAAGGACGACCTCTACGTCGGCGGCATGGGCTGGCCCAGCGTCGCCCTGGAGCACCGGGTGGCGCAGATCCCCGGCACCACCTACAGCATCGAGGCCGCCAACGCCGTCGACTACCTGGTGGACACGCTGAAGGTCCCCGAGGGCAGCACGATCGGGCACGTCTACTTCGAGGGCGACTTCGGCGGCGACTCGCTCGCCGGTGCCAGGCACGCCGCCAAGGAGCGCGGGCTGAAGGTCCACCCGATCAAGATCACCCCGCAGGACTCCGACATGTCCGCCCAGGCGACGGCGCTGGAGCGGGCGGACGCCAAGGGCGTGATCCTGGGCGCCTCCCCGTCGCAGCTGTCCTCGCTGGCCAGCGTGCTCGCCTCCAACGGGGTGAACGTCCCCCTCATCGGGAACACCCCCACGTTCAACCCCGCGCTGCTGAACACCCCGGCCAGGGAGGGCCTGCTCAAGAACTTCTACACCGTGACCACGGTCGCCCCCTACAGCGGGGAGGGCGCCGGGGTGAAGAAGGCCACCGAGATGTTCGAGAAGAACGCGCCGGACGGGACCAAGGGCTGGGAGGTCCCGCTCGCCTACGGGCAGGCCGAACTGCTCGCGGCGGCGCTGGAGGCGGCGTGCAAGGCCGGTGACCTCACGCCCGAGGGCGTGGTCGAGGCAATGCGCAAGACGTCGGACCTGGACACCCAGGGGCTGTTCGCGGGGACGCTGAACTTCACCGAGGTTGGCCAGCCGCCCACACGCAAGGTGTTCGTCTCCAAGGCGGACCCGGAGGCACCGGGAGGCCTGAAGGTGGTCGGCACGGTCGAGGGCCCGAGCGCCGTCAGCTACAAGTTCGAGTGAGCGGATCGGTGCCGTGCCGGGGACGTTCCAGCGTTCGGAGACGCAGGGCCCGCCGAGCCCGCCGCTCGATGAGGCGGTGGTCGGCGACGTGCTCCGCCGGGCCGCCCGGCTCGGGCCGGACGACCCGGTCCTGACCGGCGTCGCCCCGGCGGGCGCGGGCGGGCCGGCGCCCGCGGTCTGGACGGCGGCGGAGCTGCTGGCCGACGCGACCGCCGTGGCGGCGTCGCTGCTGCGCCTCCACCCGCCCGGCACGCGCGTCGCCACGTACCTGCCGAACGGCCCCGAAGCGGTCCTGCTGCAGTTCGGCGTGGCGCTGGCCGGCATGGTGCTGGTGCCGGTCAACCCGAGGTCCCGGCCGGACGAGCTGGCGCATGCGCTCGGCCTGTCGGGGGCCGCGAGCCTGTACGTCCGCGACGAGGCCGCGGGCCCGGCCGGCGAGGCCGCGTCCCGGCTGCCGCGGCTCGGTGAGGTGGTGCGCCTGGACGGGGACTGGCGGCCGCCGCGTGCGGAGGGCCCGGCCCCGGCCCTCCCGTACGTCGACCCGGACTCCCTGGCCCAGATCCTGTTCACCTCCGGGACGAGCGGCCGCCCCAAGGGAGTGCGGATCCACCATCGCGGCATGGTGCACACCTCCCACGCGTTCAACCGGCGCATCGGCCTGCCCCCAGGCGGCGTGTGGGTCGACCCCATGCCGCTGTTCCACACCGCGGGCAACGTCCTCGGCGTGATGGGGGCGCTGTGGCAGCGCGCCGAGCACGTCGTGATGCGGTTCGAGCCCGCCGCGGTGCTGGAGGCCGTGGACGCGCGGCGGGCGACGCTGCTGTCCGCCGCGCCGACGCTGCTGCACCTGCTGATGGACCACCCGGACTTCCCCGCCACCGGCATGCGCGACCTGCGGGTCGTGTTCACCGGCGGCATGACCCTGACCCCGTCGATGGTCGGCACGATCGAGGCGCGCTTCGGCGCGCCGCTGTCGGTCACGTTCGGCATGACGGAGACGTGCGGCTGCGCCCTGCAGACCGCGCCGCTGGCCGACGGGACCGAGGTGCGCCGCACCACGGTCGGGACCCCCGTCGAGGGGACCGGCGTCCGGGTGGTGGACGCCGCCGGAGAGGTGGTCCCGGTCGGCCGGTCCGGGGAGCTCCTGCTGCGCGGCGCGCGGCTGACCCAAGGCTACTACGGCGACCCGGAGGCGACCGCCCGCGCGATCGACGCCGACGGCTGGCTGCACACCGGCGACCTGGCCGTGATGGACGCCCGCGGCAGGCTGCGCATCGCCGGCCGCCTCACTGACATGATCAAGACCGGGGGAGAGAACGTCGCGCCGGAGGAGGTCGAGGAGGTCGTCACCGGCCATCCCGGCGTGGCGCGGGCGGCGGTGGTCGGCGTCCCGGACGCCCGGTGGGGCGAGCTGGTGGTCGCCTTCGTCGTCCCCGAGCCCGGCGCGGACTTCGACCCGGACGCGGTCACCGCGTACTGCCGCGAACGCCTCACCCCGTTCAAGGTGCCCCGGCGGTGGACCGTCGTCGGCGAACTGCCGCTGACGGCCTCGGCCAAGGTCAGGCGCGCCGAACTGCGCCGCCGCGCCGCGGCGCCGCGGGACGGCTGACGCGGGCGTCCACCGATCATGTCGTGGGGCCCTCGGGCCTCCGGCCGCCCTTCTCCGGCGCGCGGTATGCGCGCAGACTGGGTGGTAGGAGGGCAGGAACATGAACAGCGTGGAAAGGATTCGACGGCCGCACGTCCTGTTCGGCTATGACGGCACGCAGGGGAACGACGCCGCGTTGCGCTGGGCGGTCGAGGAGGCCCGGCTGCGCGACCTCGACCTGGTGGTCTGCCACTGCTGGCACTGGCCCTACGCGCGCGACCACGAGGACCCGGACGCTGAGACGATCATGAAGCGCGCGGGGGACAACCTGCTGACGCGGGGCGTCCGCCGCGCGCGGGAACTGGGGGCGCCCGGGACGGTGCGCCGGCGCCTGATGCGGGGACCGGTCGACGAGGCGCTGCTGCGCGCGTCCGCCTCCGCGGAGCTGCTCGTGATCGGCCCGGACGTGCGGCCAGGCACCGGCGTGACCGCGGCGGGCCTGCCGGCGCGGGCGGAACGGCCGCTGATCGTCGTGCCGGACGGGCGGAGGCGGCCCCGTCTGGTCGCCGCGGGGACCGACGGGACGTCCGGTTGCGACCCGGTGCTCGGCTTCGCGTTCGAGGAGGCGGCCCTGCGCGGCTGGGACCTGCACGTGGTCCACGGATGCTGGGAGCCGGGGGCGGTGAGCGAGTCGGAACTGGCCCTGTTCAACGACAGGGAACTGCTGGAGAAGACACGGGCGGCCGAGCTGGAGGAGAGCGTCGCGCCGTGGCGGGAGCGCCACCCGGAGATCGGCATGACGGTGTCGCTGCTGCTGGAACGGCCGGGCGAGGCCCTGGCGGACGCGGCGCGGGACGCCGGGCTCCTCGTGCTCGGCGACCGGGGGGCCGGCCCCGATCCGCTCGGCACCGGCCCCGATACGCTCGGCGCGACCAGCGCGCAGATGCTCCGCCGGGCCTCCTGCCCGGTGGCGATCGTCCCGGGCCGGAGGTCCCGTGACTGACGGCGGCCCGGCGCTCGGATCGGCGCCGCGGACCGGCGCTACGGCCTGCGGAGGATGCCGCCGTACTCGGTGAGGTCGCGCCCCATCTTCGAGGCCCCGGCGAACGCGGACAGCTCCTCCGGTACGGGCGCGAGCGGCGGCTGGCCGGGGTCGGGGCGCCAGTCGACGATGTCGGTGAGCCCCGGCTCGACGGGTACCAGGTCGCTCCGGAAGAGCGCGTCGACCTCCGCGCGGCTGCGGCCCCGCCACGGCATGCCCGCGCCGTTCGCGGTGGCGTCCACCTCGGCGCGGCGCTCGGGATCGTCGCAGACGACCTGGGTGAAGGCCAGGTGGCTGCCGGGGGCGGCGCGGTCGATGACGTGGTGCAGGACGCCGGCCGGGTCGTCGCTGTCGAGCAGGTGGTGGCCGATGGACAGGAACAGCACGGCGACGGGCTCGTCGAAGTCGATGAGGCGCTTGACCTCCTCGTGCTCCAGGACGCCCGCCTGATCGCGCATGTCGGCCGTGATCACGACGGTGGAGCCGTCGCCGGCCAGCAGCGCGCGGGCGTGCGCGAGCACGATGGGGTCGATGTCGACGTAGACGACGCGGGCGTCGGGCGCGAACTTCTGCGCGACCTGGTGGACGTTGTCGTCGGTCGGGAGCCCGCAGCCCATGTCGAGGAACTGCCTGATCCCCGCCTCGGCGGCCAGGTACCGGACGGCCCGGTACAGGAACCGCCGGTTCTCCCGGACGAGATCGACGAACTCGGGGAAGTGCGGAAGGCTCTGCAGCGCGAACCGCCGGTCGACCTCGTAGTTGTCCTTGCTGCCCAGGGCCCACCCGTACACGCGGGCGGACGTGGGAATTTCGTGGGGGATCTCGTCCGAGACGTCCGCTGCGCCCACCGCGTGCTCCTGACCGTCAAAATGAGCCAATTTGTAGGGGTTTCAGGCTAGCGGCCGGGGGCCCCGCCGTACCCCCGTCCCGCATAAAACGATCACGGTTTCGCCACCAGGGCGGCGGTCGCGTCCAGCGCCGGGTCCGTCGGCAGGTCGGGGTCGAGGATCAGCTGGAGCAGCAGGCCGTCCAGGATGGCGGTGAACAGGATGGCGGTGCCCTCGCGGCGCTCGGCCGGCCAGTCCGGGCACAGCTCTTCCAGCCGCGCCGCGATCCGGCCGCGCAGGGACCGCGACCAGTCCCGCCGCTCGGCGCCCATCCGCGGATCGCGCAAGGCCCTGACCAGCAGTTCCGCGGCCAGTCTGAGGTTGCGTTCCCCGGCGACCATGTCCGGGACGAGATCGCGCACCGCGCGCACCGCGGCCGGGGTGTCCGGCGCCGCGAGCAGCGCGTCCACCACCGGCTCGATGATCATTTCGGTGGCCCGCTGCGCGACGGCGACGTGCAGCCCGGGCAACCCGTTGAAGTAGTGGTGGAGGAGGCCCGGCCGGGTCCGGGCGCGGTCCGCGACGGCCCTGGCCGTGATCGCGGGCCAGCCGCCCTCGGCGAGCAGATCGAGACCGATCCGGACGAGCTGGTCGCGGCGCGCCCGCCCGCGAGGAGTCGACGCGCGATGGTCCTCGTGGGTCATCACGCCAAGCTATCCCAGCGCCTGCATCGTGCAAAGATCACGGGAGCCCGCCCGGACGGGCGGGCTCCCGTGCCGCGCTCAGGACGCGCGCTCGCGCTCGGCGCGGAGCTGGAGCGCCACGTCGATGATCATGTCCTCCTGGCCGCCGACGTACCCGGCCTCGCCGACCTTCTGCAGGATCTCGTGCGCCGGGACCTCGTAGCGCTCGGCGGCGCGCTCGGCGTGCAGCAGGAAGCTGGAGTACACGCCCGCGTACCCCTGCGTGATCGCGCCCCGGTCGGCGAACGGCAGCCGGTGCAGGAACGGCTTCACCACGTCGTCGGCGGCTGCCATCACCCCCTGCACGTCCACCCCGGTCGGGACGCCGAGCCGCTCGAACGTCGGGACCAGCACCTCGGTGGGGGAGTTGCCCGCCCCCGCGCCCAGCGCGCACAGCGCCCCGTCGATCTGCAGGGCGCCGTTCTGCTGCGCCAGCACCGAGTTCGCGACGCCCAGCGACAGGTTCTGGTGTCCGTGGAAGCCGACCTGCGCCTCCCGCCCGATCTCCTTGACCACGGCGCTGATCCGCTCCTGCGCCTCCCCGAGGACGAGGGCGCCCGCGGAGTCGACGACGTAGACGCACTGGGCGCCGCCGTCCACCATGATCCGGGCCTGCTTCGCCAGCTCCTCCGCCGGCACCCGGTGCGCCATCATCAGGAACCCGACGGTCTCCATGCCGAGACCGCGGGCGGCGGCGAAGTGCTGGAGCGACACGTCCGCCTCGGTGCAGTGCGTCGCGATGCGGGCGACGGACGCGCCCGCGCCGTGCGCCAGCTTCAGGTCCTCGACCGTCCCGACGCCCGGCAGCATCAGGATGGCGATCTTGGCGCGGGCCGCCTCGTCCACGGCGGCGGCGACGAGCTTGACGTCGTCCTCCAGCGAGAAGCCGTAGTTGAACGACGAGCCGCCGAGGCCGTCGCCGTGCGTGACCTCGATGACCTCCACACCGGCGCCGTCCAGGGCGTGCACGACGCCGCGGACCTGCTCCTCGCTGAAGCGGTGCGCCATCGCGTGGCTGCCGTCGCGCAGCGTCGAGTCGGTGATCCTGATCTTCTGTGCGGTGTCACTCATGCGGTGGCCTTCCTGCGCGCGAGCTGCTCGCCGACCCGGGCGGCGGCCGCGGTCATGATGTCGAGGTTGCCGGCCCAGGGCGGCAGGTAGTCGCCGTTGCCGCGGACCTCCAGGAACACCGCGACGCGAGCCATCCCGTTCCAGATGTCGCGGGGCTCGTCGAACTGCGGCTCCGCGCGCAGCGTGTACCCGGGCACGTAGGTGCCGACCTCGGCGACCATCTTCTCGATCGACTCGGAGATCGCCTTGGTGTCGGCGTCGGACGGGATCGCGCAGAACACCGTGTCCCGCATGATCATCGGCGGGTCCACCGGGTTCAGGATGATGATCGCCTTGCCGCGCCCGGCGCCGCCGACCTTCTCGATGGCGCGGGCGGTGGTCTGGGTGAACTCGTCGATGTTGGCGCGGGTGCCGGGACCCGCCGAGCGGGACGCGATCGACGCGACGATCTCCGCGTACGGCACCGGGACCACCGAGGAGACCGCGTGCACGATCGGGATCGTCGCCTGCCCCCCGCACGTGATCATGTTGAGGTTCGGGGCGTCCGACAGCGTCTCCAGGTTCACCGGCGGGCACACCAGCGGCCCGGTCGCGGCGGGCGTGAGGTCGACCGCCGTGATCCCCGCCTCCTCGTAGCGCGGGGCGTTGGCCAGGTGCGCCTTCGCGGACGTGGCCTCGAACACGATGTCGGGCAGTGTCGGCTGGGACACCAGCCAGTCCACGCCCTCCGCCGACGCCGGGACGCCCAGCTCGCGGGCGCGCTTCAGGCCGTCGGACTCCGGAACCACCCCCACCATCGAGTGGACGTCGATCAGCTCACTGCGCATCAGCTTGACCAGCAGGTCGGTCCCGATGTTGCCGGGCCCGACGATCGCGGCGCTCAGCTTGCTCATGCCTGCCTCCTGCGGGGGGACGACCCCCCGCGCCCCCCGGATCGCTTCGCTCATGCC
>NZ_SMKH01000123.1 GCF_004348515.1 Actinomadura sp. KC345
CCCTTGATGTAGGCCATCCGGTGCGGGGTCCAGAGCCGCTGGAAGTTGTCGGGCGTGCCGGCGCCGCCCCTCTCCTCCTCGTAGCGGGGCACGCGCTCGTTCCCGGCACCGGGCGCGCCCTCGCGCCCCTGCTGCACCACGGACTCCTCCGGCTCTGCGCTCAACGCGGCGGTCTCCTTCTGCTCAGGGCCTGCCCAGCAGCATAGAGAGAGGCGGCCGGGGGGCCGAAGCCGGGATCCGGCGCCCCGGCCGCCGAACCGCCTCCGCGGCCGCCTCCCTCACGCCGCGGCGCGGGCGTAGCACGTCTGCATCGAGACCCCGACGGAGACCGTCGTGATCTTGACGCGCTCGACGAGCTGCGGCGAGAGGCCCCGGAAGTGGAACGTGTGCGGCCGGCCGCCCGGCACGGTGGTCTGCTGGGACTCCGGCGCCCGCCCGCGCAGCGCCAGCTCCGCGCGGATCGCCCCGCTGGACCCGACGGAGACGGCGACGTCCACACCGGTGCGGGTGGCGCGGTAGGACGCCGTCCCCTGCGGGCACCAGGTGATGCCCTCCGCGCCGCCCTGGTCGGGTATCTGCGGCCCGCCCCCCGGCCCGCCGGACGGGCCGGGGGGCTCCGGCCGCGCGCTGCCCTGCGGGACCGGGCCGGTCGGGGTGCCCAGCGGACCGGGTCCCCCCGGGCCGCCCGCCTGCCCGCCGGGCGCCGTCGACGCCGGGCTCGATCCCTGGGCTCCGGCGGTGCCGCCCTTCCCGTCGTCGAGCACCGGAAGGAGGAGGACCACCGCCGCGGCCGCCACCAGCGCGGTGGTGCCGGCGTAGCCCGCGATCCGGAGCAGGATCGACCGGGCCCGCCTCGGCCTCCTGGACTTCATCTCCGCCGCTCCCCGGTCGCGTGTGAGCGATGAGGCTACCAATACAGCGGGACGCGCACCGGCACACCGGCACGGCTCCGCGCGGGGTCCCGCTCAGATCTGGATGCGGGCCTCGACCGCCTTGACGATCTCCTCGACCGCGTCGGCGATCGGGACGCCGTTGCGCTGCTCGCCGCTGCGGTACCGGAACGACACGGCGTCCTTGTCCACGTCGTCGTCGCCCGCCAGCAGCATGTACGGGACCTTCTGCTTCTGCGCGTTGCGGATCTTCTTCTGCATCCGGTCGGCGGAGGTGTCGACCTCCACCCGGACGCCGCGCTCGCGCAGCCGCTCCGCGACCCTGTCCAGGTGCGGGACGTGGGCGTCGGCGATGGGGATGCCGACGGCCTGCACCGGTGCCAGCCACGGCGGCATCGCGCCCGCGTAGTGCTCCAGCAGCACGCCGAAGAACCGCTCGATCGAGCCGAACAGCGCCCGGTGGATCATGACGGGCCGCTGCCGGGTGCCGTCCGCCGCCTGGTACTCCAGGCCGAACCGCTTGGGCTGGTTGAAGTCGACCTGGATGGTGGACAGCTGCCAGGTCCGGCCGATGGCGTCCTTGGCCTGGACGGAGATCTTCGGTCCGTAGAAGGCCGCGCCGCCGGGGTCGGCGACGAGGTCGAGCCCGGAGTCGTCGGCGGCCTTGCGCAGCGCCTCGGTCGCCTCCTCCCAGTCGGCGGCGTCCCCGATGAACTTGGGCGAGTCGTCGCGGGTGGACAGCTCCAGGTAGAACTCGTCGAGGCCGTAGTCGCGCAGCAGGTCGAGGACGAAGGCGAGCAGGTCCTTCAGCTCGCCGCCCATCTGCTCCTTGGTGCAGTAGATGTGCGCGTCGTCCTGGGTCATGCCGCGGACGCGGGTGAGCCCGTGGACGACGCCCGACTTCTCGAACCGGTACACCGAGCCGAACTCGAACAGCCGCAGCGGCAGCTCGCGGTAGGAGCGCCCGCGCGCCCGGAAGACCAGGTTGTGCATGGGGCAGTTCATCGGCTTGAGGTAGTAGTCGCCGCCGTCGACCTCCATCGGCGGGAACATGTCGTCCTTGTACCAGCCGAGGTGCCCGGAGACGTCGAACAGGTCGCCCTTGGTGATGTGCGGGGTGTTGACGAACTCGTAGCCGCCCTCCTCGTGCCGCCTGCGCGAGTAGTCCTCCATCACGCGGCGGACGACGCCGCCCTTCGGGTGGAAGACGGCGAGGCCGCTGCCGATCTCGGGGGGGAACGAGAACAGGTCGAGTTCGGCGCCGAGCCTGCGGTGGTCGCGCTTCTCGGCCTCCTCCAGGAACCTCAGGTACTCGTCCTGCCGCTCCCGGGACTCCCACGCGGTGCCGTAGATCCGCTGGAGCTGCGGGTTCTTCTCGCTGCCCCGCCAGTAGGCGCCGCCGGCGCGCATCAGCTTGAACGCGGGGATGACGCGGGTGGACGGCAGGTGCGGGCCGCGGCACAGGTCCTTCCAGCGCAGGTCCCCGGACTTGGCGTCGAGGTTGTCGTAGATGGTCAGCTCGCCGGCGCCCACCTCGACGTCCGCGCCGTCGGCGGCGTCCCCGACGGCCCCCTCGGACGGGCCCGCGCCCTTGAGGCCGATCAGCTCCAGCTTGTAGGGCTCGCCGGCCAGCTCGTCGCGCGCCTCCTCGTCGGAGACGGCGCGCCGGGAGAACCGCTGCCCCTGCTTGACGATCTCGCGCATCCGCTTCTCGATGCGCTTGAGGTCGTCCGGGGTGAACGGCTCGGCGACGTCGAAGTCGTAGTAGAAGCCGTTCTCCACCGGCGGGCCGATGCCCAGCTTCGCGTCGGGGAACAGCTCCTGGACGGCCTGCGCCATCACGTGCGCGGCGGAGTGCCGCATGATCGCCCGGCCGTCGCCGGAGCCGATCTCGACGGGCTCGACGGCGTCGCCGTCGCGCAGCTCGCCGGCGAGGTCGCGCAGCTCGCCGTTCACCCTGGCGGCGATCACGGTGCGGCCGTCGGCGTCCAGTGCCCGGCCCGCGGTGGTGCCCGCCGGCACCGCCCGCTCGCTCCCGTCGAGGGTGATGCGCAGCTCAGACACGGTGGACACGGGTACTCCTCGCGGTATCGGTTGATGGTGTGGTGGCTCGGTGCCAGCGGGTTCCGATGCTATCGACTCGGGGTGTCCCCCGGACGCATCCGGCTCCATCGGCCGCTCCTCTCGTCGTGGAGGGCGCGGGACGACCCCGGAGACCGGCCCGGAAACGCGGCAGGGCCCCGGGATCGATCCCGGGGCCCTGCCGCGTGCAATGTCAGGACATGCCGCAGTCGCGCCGGGGTCGACCCGGCGTCGTCGTCTTGGACACGTGCGGCATACCACGACCTTATCCGACGGACGCGGCCACGGCGATGCATTACGCGCGTGCTCCGGGCGACGCGAGATCGTCCATGTCCTCCAGCTCGCGTCCCTTGGTCTCGGGGACGGCGCGCATGACGAACACGAACGCCAGGACGGCGAACAGCGTGTAGAGGCCGTAGGCCAACCCCAGGGAGACGCCCGAGATGGCGGGGAAGGTGGTGGTGATCACGAAGTTGGCGATCCACTGCGTCGCGGCGCCGACGGCGAGCGCCGCGGCGCGGATGAAGTTGTTGAACATCTCTCCGAGCATCACCCACACGACGGGCCCCCACGTCGCGGCGAACGAGGCGACGAAGGTGTTGGCGGCCACCAGCGCGATCGGCCCGGCGACGTCGCCGAGCGCCGGCTCGCCGTCCACCACGGGCGCGGTGGCGAAGCAGACGGCGAGCGCGGCGAGGGAGACCGCCATGCCCGCGGCGCCGCCGAGCAGCAGCCGGCGCCGCCCGATCCGGTCGATGAGCGCGATCGCGACGAGCGTGAACGCGACGTTGACCAGCGAGTTGATCACCGAGGTGAGCATCGCGTCGTCCTCGGAGAACCCGACCGACTGCCAGAGCGAGGTCGAGTAGTAGAAGATCACGTTGATGCCGACGAACTGCTGGAAGACCGACAGCAGGATGCCGACCCACACGATCGGCAGCAGGCCGAGCCTGGGGCCGCGCAGGTCGCGGAGCTTGACCGGACGGTCCTCGGCGAGCGAGCGCGCGATGTCGTCGATCTTCGCGTCCACCTCGGCCGGGACCATGACGCGCTTGAGCACCCGCCGGGCCTCGGCGGTCCGGTGCTTCTTCACCAGGTAGCGGGGCGACTCGGGAATGGCCAGCGCGATCGCCCCGTACAGGGCGGCGGGGACGATCTCGCTGGCGAACATCCACCGCCAGGCGGTGCCGCCCAGGGGGAACTCACCGGACGCGCCGCCGTCGGAGACGCGGGCGATGACGTAGTCGACGACCAGGGCCGAGAAGATCCCGAGGACGATCGCCATCTGCTGGAGCGAGCCGAGCCGGCCGCGCAGCCGGGCGGGCGCGATCTCGGCGATGTAGGCGGGCGCGATCACCGAGGCGGCGCCGATGGCCAGGCCGCCGACCAGCCGCCAGACGATCAGGTCGACCGGGCCGAAGGCCAGGGCCGAGCCGATCCCGCTGGCCACGAACAGCGCCGAGGTGATCAGCATCACCCGCACCCGGCCGATGCGGTCGCCGAGCGGTCCGGCGAACCAGGCGCCGGCGGCGCAGCCGAGCAGCGCCGAGGACACGACGAATCCGACGACGAAGGAGCCGAGGCCCCACTCCGACTCGATCGCGTCGACCGCCCCGTTGATCACCGACGAGTCGTACCCGAACAGGAGTCCGCCGACCGCGGCGGCGGTCGCGAGGAGGAAGGCGATGAGCACCGGGTTGGCGAGCCCGTCCTGCCGCCCGCCGCCTGGGGATCGCGCGTGTCCGCCGGATGAGGTCATGAAGCCCGATCTTCCCGTGGGCGTGGACCTTATGCGGGCGCGCCGCCCTCTCCGCTCGCCTCCGGCCGGTCGCGCGTCGCGATTCCGATGACGTGCGGGGAGGCCGGGTTGGCGCCCGAGGCGGGGAACTCGAAATGCCGCTCGTCCCGCACGGTGAACCCCGAGCGGGCGATCCATGCGTCGGTGGGGCGGGACACGTGGCACCCGCCCGCGAAGAACGGCCACACGACGTCGGCGTAGCGCTGGAACCGCACCTTCCCCGGTGTGCGCCCGCGGACGTGCTCGTAGTAGCGGAGCTCGCCTCCGGGCTTGAGGACCCGCCTCATCTCGCCCAGCACGCGGACGGGGTCGCGCACCGAGCACAGCACGAGGGACGCCACGACGACGTCGAACGAGGCGTCGCCGGCGTCGAGATCCTCGGCCATGCCCGGCCGCACCGTGACGGGGACGGGCGCGCCGGCGCCGAGCCGGCCGGCCCTGGCGCGCAGCCGCGGCTCGGGTTCGAGGGCGACGACCTCGGTGACCTCCGGCGGGTAGTGCGCGAAGTTGGCCCCGTATCCGGCGCCCACCTCCAGCACGCGGCCGGACGCGCCGGCGAGCAGCTCGGCGCGGTGCGCTTCGCCGCCGGCCTTCGCGGAGGCGGCGTCCAGCCGCGGGTAGAACCGGGCGAAGATCGGATGGTTCAGGTCGGTCATCCCCGCAGTGTCCGCCGCCCCGGCGATCACTGCAAGATCGCCACGTCCCGGCGGCGCAGCTCGGGCAGCACGCCCTCGCCGAACCAGTACGCCTCCTCCACGTGCGGGTAGCCGGACATGATGAACTCCTCGACGCCGAGCGCTGCGTACTCCTCGATCAGGCCGGCGACCTCGGCGTGGCTGCCGACCAGCGCGGTGCCGGCGCCGCCGCGGACGAGCCCGACCCCCGCCCACAGGCCGGGGTGGACCTCCAGATCCCGTGCGGAGGCGGAGCCGCCCGCGCGGAAGTCCTCGTGCAGCGTGCGCATCCGCTTCTGCCCGACCGAGTCGCTGGCCGACAGGGCCTGCTGGGCCTTCTCGACGTCCGCGGGGTCGAGGCCGTCCAGGAGCCGCTGCGCCTCCGCCCACGCGGCCTCGGACGTGTCGCGGCTGATGGTGTGGAGCCGGATCCCGAACCTGAGCCCGCGGCCGCGCGCGTCCGCGAGGCCGCGCATCCATGCGAGCTTCTGCGCGACCGGGGCGGGCGGCTCCCCCCACGTGAGGTAGGTGTCGGCGTGGCTCGCGGCGACGGGCCCGGCGGCCGGCGAGGAGCCGCCGAAGTAGATCTCCGGGAGCGGGTCCGGCGGCCGGGAGACGGTGGCGCCCTCGACGTGGTAGTGCTCGCCCTTGAGATCGAACGGCTCGCCGCTCCAGGCTCCGCGGACGATCCGCAGGAACTCCTCCGTCCGCGCGTACCGGGCCTCGTGCGGCAGATGGTCGCCGAACCGGCGCTGCTCGGCCGGCTCCCCGCCGGTGACGACGTTGAGCAGCAGCCTTCCGCCGGAGATCCGCTGGTAGGTGGCGGCCATCTGGGCGGCGAGGGTGGGCGAGACAGACCCGGGCCGGAACGCGACGAGGAACTTCAGCCGGGACGTCTCGCGCAGCAGCGCCGCGGTGACGAGCCAGGCGTCCTCGCACCAGGTGCCGGTCGGGGTCAGCACCGCCTCGAAGCCGAGCTGCTCGGCGGTCCGGGCGACCTGGGCGAGGTAGCCGATGTCCGGCGGCCGGATGCGGTCGGCCGTGCCCGGCCGCGGCGGGGGCTGCGCCACCCCGATGGGGACGACGTGGCCGCCGCCGATCAGTGCGCGGCTGTCGCCGGTCGTGGGGAGGAACCAATGGAAGCGGAGGGTCATGTGCCGCCCTTCGACGAAATCCCTATATAACAAGTCGAGAATGCATACTACATGCGGGGTGCGGCGCGGAGGCGCGGCGCGGGGGTGATACCAAGGAGGGCGGATACATCTCCCTCGGCGGGGGCACGCCTCCCCGGGCCGGGGCGTCCTAGGCTTCCGGTGAAATGAACGAACCAGACCGCATCGCGGCCGGGCACCGGCCCCGGCTGCTGGAAGGCGTCCGCTCCGCCCTCCTGCCCGGCGGGGACGAGCCGGCCGTCACCCTGCTGCCCGAGCGGAAGTCGCTGCGCCTGCCCATCCTCGGGGTCCTGCTCGCGCTGACGATCGGCTTCACGGGCGGGGCGATCGCGACCCCGATCGTGGTGGACGGCGTCCGCCCCGGGCTCGCCTGGCCGCTTGGGGTGCTGCAGGCGACGCCGCTGATCTTCGCGGCGCGCTGGCCGCTGGCCGCGTGGCGGCTGGCCGCGACCGGCATGCTGCTGACGGTCTTCGTCCGGCACGGGGACGGCTTCATGCCCTGGCCGGTCACCGCGATCCTCGCCATGATCGTCATCCTGTTCTTCACCGGGGTCGGCGCCGACCGGCAGACCACCCTCGGCGTCGGCGCGGTCACCATCGCGGGGGTGCTGACACCCGCCGTGGTGCTCGGCATGCCCGGCTGGTTCGGCATGATCCTCGCGGGTCTCGCGGCGGTGACGCTGACCTTCGGCGACGCGGTCGGCGGGCGGCACTCGGCCGTCGAGGAGCTGCGCCGGCGCGAGGAGCAGCACCGGCAGGACCTGGCCCGGCAGGCCGTCCTGGAGGAACGCGCCCGCATCGCACGCGAGCTGCACGACGTGGTGGCGCACCACATGTCGGTGATCGCGATGCAGGCGGAGGCGGCGCCCTTCAAGATCCCGGACCTGCCGGACGCGGCACGGCAGACGTTCGGGGTGGTGCGGGACTCGGCGCGCGAGGCCCTCACCGAGACGCGCCGCGTGGTGGGGCTGCTGCGCTCCGACGACGAGGACGCCGAACGCGCCCCGCAGCCCGGCCTGGACCGGCTGGACGAGCTGGTCGGCGCGGCCCGCGGCTCCGGCCTGTCGGTCGCGGTCGTCGTCGCCGGGATGCCGCGCCCGCTGAACGCGGGGGTCGACCTGTCGGCCTACCGGATCGTCCAGGAGTCGCTGAGCAACGCGTCCCGGTACGCGCCGGGCTCGCGGGTCCACATCGAGGTCAAGTACGGCTCGGAGACGCTCGGCGTGTCGGTCTCCGACGACGGCGCCCGCAGCGCGCCGGAGGAGTCGCACGGCGGCGGGCACGGGCTCGTCGGGATGCGCGAGCGCGTGACCATGCTCGGCGGCAGCCTGCGCGCGGGCCCGCGCGACGACGCCGGCTGGTCGGTCGCCGCCGAACTGCCCTACGGGGACCCGGGCTGATCTCCCGGCCCCGTAGGGTTGGCCCGTGACGATTCGGGTGCTGATCGCCGACGACCAGGTCATGATCCGCGACGGGCTCGCGGCGCTGCTGTCCTCCGATCCGGGGATCGAGGTGATCGGGCAGGCGGGCAACGGCCGCGAGGCGGTGGAGATGGCCCGCCGGCTCGACCCCGACGTGATCGTGATGGACATCCGGATGCCGGAGATGGACGGCCTCGCCGCCACCGCCGAGCTGATCGGCGACCCGCCCCCGGACGCCGACGACGTCGACCCGGCGGCGGCGCATCCGAAGGTGCTCATCCTCACCACGTTCGACCTCGACGAGTACGTCTACGAGGCGCTCGGCGCGGGGGCCAGCGGGTTCCTGCTGAAGGACGCGTCGGCGGCGGACCTGGTGAACGGCGTGCGGGTCGTGGCGGCGGGGGACGCGCTGCTGGCCCCGTCCATCACCCGGCGGCTGATCGGCGACTTCGCGCGGCGCCGGCGCCACCAGCGGCCGAGCCCGAAGGCGACCGCGGGCCTGACGCCGCGCGAGCTAGACGTGCTGCGGCTGATCGCGCGCGGGCTGTCCAACGCCGAGATCGCCGCCGAGCTGGTGCTGGCCGAGCAGACGGTCAAGACGCACGTCGGGCACGTGCTGACCAAGCTCGCCCTGCGCGACCGCACCCAGGCCGTCGTCTTCGCCTACGAGAACGGCCTCGTCGGCTAGCCGGGCCCGGCGGTCCCGTGGGCGCGGGCTAGCGGGACGGGTCGAGGACGAGCTTGCCGGTGGTGCGGCGGGCGCGCAGGTCCTCGTGCGCCCGCCTGGCGTCGGTGAGCGCGTACTCGCCGCCGCCGATCACGCGGAGCCGTCCGTCCGCGGCGAGGCCGAACAGCTCGTCGAGGGCCGCGCGCATCACGTCGCCCGGAAGCTGGAAGACGTGCGCCAGCCACATCCCCGCGATCGTGGTGGAGTGCGACATCAGGTTCGCGGGGCGGACGGGCGAGGGCTCCTGCCGCGACGCCATGCCGTAGAAGGCGAGGCGCCCGAACGGGGCGAGGGCCCGCAGGCTCTGGTCGGTGACCGTGCCTCCCGTCATCTCCAGGACGGTGTCCACGCGGCGGCCGCCGTTGGCGTCGATCAGCGCGTCCTTGAGGTCGGGCTCGGCCGCGTCGACCGCGGCGTCGGCGCCGAGTTCCAGGGCCAGGTCGCGCTTGTCCTTCGACGAGGCGGTGGCGATGACGCGCCCGGCGCCCCAGGCCTTGGCGAGCTGGACGGCGAGGGTCCCGACGCCGCCCGCGGCGGCGTGCACGACGACGGACTCGCCGGGCGCGAGGTGGACGCTGCGGCGCAGCAGCACCCACGCCGACGCGCCCTGGATGACCATGCCCAGGGCGGTGACGTCGTCGATGGCGTCCGGGACGTCCCACGCGAGGGCCTCGGGCGCGACGGCCTTCTCCGCGTAGCCGCCGGTGCCGACGAGGGCGACGACGCGGCGGCCGTCCGCGGCGGTCCCGACCACCTCACCGCCCGGCACCAGCGGCAGCGTGGTCTCCGACAGGTAGCTGTTCTCGGCCTGGTGGGTGTCGGCGTAGTTGACCCCCGCCCGCGAGATGTCGACGACCAGGTGCCCCGGCCCGGCCGCCGGGTCGGGCAGCTCGGCGACGTTCAGCACTTCGGGCCCGCCGAACTCGGTGATCTGGATCGCTCGCATGACTCTCCTGTCGCGTGTGCGGCCTAGCGGGGCCCGGGGACGCCGCGGAACTTGAACGGCTCGGACGGGCGCCCCGGCACCACGTACCAGGCCTCGCCTGCGCCGTCGGCGTTCAGGATGCGCATGAACGCCTCGACGACGTCGTCCACGGGCAGGATCGGGAAACCGCTCTCCTGAAGCTGCCCCTTCATCGGGATGAGTATGTCGGTGTCGGCGAACGAGGGGCACAGCGCGTTCACCCGGATCCCCTCCCCCGCCAGCGTCGGGCCCAGCGCGCGGACGAGCCCGACCACGGCCGCCTTGTTCGCGCCGTAGACGGGGTCGAACGGCGTCGCGGTCAGCGCGGCCATGCTGGCGGTGGCGACGATGTGACCGCCGCCGCGGGCGCGGAGCGCGGGCAGCGCGGCGTGCACGCCGAAGAAGACGCCGTCGAGGTTGATGCCGATGGCCCGCCGGTAGGCGGCGAGGTCGAAGTCGTCGCCCACGCCGCCGCCACCGGCGACTCCGGCGTTGAGGAACGCCACGTCGAGCCCGCCGAAACGCTCCACGGCCGCCGCGACGGCGGCCTCGCTCTCGGCGGGTTCCCGGACGTCGCAGCGGACGAAGGCGCCGTCCAGCTCCCCGGCGAGCGCGGTCCCGGCCTCGGCGTCGACGTCGGCGAGGACGATGCGGGAGCCCTCGCGGGCCAGCCGGCGCGCCACCGCCGCCCCGATCCCGTTCGATCCGCCCGTGACCAACGCGACCTTGCCCGTGCCGTCGAAGCCCGTGTCGCCGGACGCCGCCATGGGGGACTCCCTCCCGAAGTAACTGACTCGTCAGTTACTCTAGCGGAATGGACTTCGGTTTGAGCGAGCGCGCCCAGGAACACCTCGGCCGCCTCCAGGAATTCATGGACTCCCACGTCTACCCGGCGGAGCCGGTGTACGCGGCCCAGCGGGCGGAGCTGCGCGCCGCGGGGCGGGAGCACCACCTCCCCCAGATCGTGGAGGACCTCAAGGTCGAGGCCCGCAAGCGCGGTCTCTGGAACCTCTTCCTGCCCGACAGCGAGGACCCCGCGCACGGCCTCTCGGTCACCGACTACGCCTCGCTCGCCGAGATCACGGGCCGCTCCCTCGAGCTGGCGCCCGAGGCCACCAACTGCGCGGCCCCCGACACCGGCAACATGGAGGTCCTGCACCTGTTCGGCACGCCGGAGCAGAAGGACCGGTGGCTGACCCCGCTGCTGAACGGGGAGATCCGCAGCGCGTTCGCGATGACCGAGCCGGACGTCGCCAGCTCCGACGCCCGCAACATCTCCACCCGCATCGAGCGGGACGGCGACCACTACGTGATCAACGGCCGCAAGTGGTGGATCACCGGCGCCGCCGACCCGCGGTGCAAGATCATGATCCTGATGGGCAAGACCGCCCCGGACGGGCACCCGTACCGGCAGCAGTCGATGGTGCTGGTGCCGTTCGACACGCCCGGCGTGGAGGTCGTCCGGCCGCTGCCGGTGTTCGGCTACCAGGACCAGCACGGGCACTGCGAGATCCGCTTCACCGACGTCCGCGTCCCGGTGGAGAACCTCGTCGGCGAGGAGGGCGGCGGCTTCGCCATCGCCCAGGCGCGCCTCGGGCCCGGCCGCATCCACCACTGCATGCGGGCCATCGGCGCGGCCGAGCGGGCGCTGGAGATGATGTGCGAGCGCGCCCTGTCCCGGGAGGCGTTCGGCGGGCCGCTGGCCAAGCAGGGCGTGGTCCGCCAGCAGATCGCCGAGTCGCGGATGGCGATCGAGCAGGCCCGGCTGCTCACGCTGAAGACCGCCTGGCTGATCGACAAGCACGGCGTCCAGGCCGCCCGCTCGGAGGTCGCGGCGATCAAGGTCATCGCGCCGCGGGTCGCGCTGGAGGTCGTCGACACCGCGATCCAGATGCACGGCGGCGCCGGCGTCAGCGACGACACCCCGCTCGCCGCGATGTGGGCGGGCCTGCGCACCCTGCGGCTCGCCGACGGCCCCGACGAGGTCCACGTCCGTTCCGTCGCCCGCGCCGAGCTGGGCAAGTACAGCACCGCATGACCGACGGCACGGGGGAGGCCGGGCGGGACGGGGCGGCGTCCGGCGGGCCGGTACCGGGCACGCCGGTGCAGGGCGCGCCGGTGCAGGGCACGCCGGTGCAGGGCACGCCGGCGTCCGACGGCGCGGGGACCGGTGGCGCCGTACCGGGCGAGCCTGTGCCCGGCCCGGCCGGGCCGGGCGTGCGGCGGCGGATGCCGTACGCCCGGCGGCGCGAGCAGCTGCTCCAGGTGGCGCTGGAGGAGTTCGGCCGCCGCGGCTACCACCTGACGCAGATGGAGCACGTCGCCGCGGCGGCGCAGGTGTCCAAGGCGCTGCTGTACCAGCACTTCACGTCGAAGGAGGAGCTGTTCGCCGAGGTCACCGAGGCGATCGTCGCCGAGCTGACCGCCCGGCTCAACGAGTCCGTGCTCGCCACGCACGGCTCGCCGGACGGCATCCGCGCCATGATCCGGGTGCTGTTCGACTACGCCACGGCGGAGCCGGACGCGTGGGCGCTGGTGATCCGGCACCTCGACAAGCCCGACGACATCGGGCTGGGGTTGCGCGAGCTGCGCGACCGCCTCGGCGGCGCGTTCGCCGACCTGCTCCTGCGCCGCCGCCGCGCCGACCCGGCGATCTCTCCGGCGGCGCTGGCGGTCAACGAGCACCGCGCGCGGCTGCTCGTCCCCCTGATGTACGGGTCGATGCTGTCGATGGTCTCGTGGTGGCTGGAGCATCCCGACACCCCGCGCGACCGCGCGGAGCAGATGGCCATGGAGTTCATCTGGCTCGGGCTCGACCGGCTGCGGACCGGCGAGCGGCTGCCCCGGGACCAGGACCGGGAGTAGGGCCGGGAACGGGAACAGGAAAGGCCGGGGACGGTGAACGTCCCCGGCCTGACACGTGTGTCACGCGTGCCGATCCCGCAGAGCGGCGTTTAGAGCGGGGAGACGCCCTCGGCCTGGGGGCCCTTCTGGCCCTGCGTGATCTCGAACGTGACGCGCTGGTTCTCGTCCAGGCTGCGGTACCCGCTGCTGGCGATCGCCGAGTAGTGGACGAACACGTCCGGGCCGCCGCCGTCGGGCGCGATGAACCCGAAGCCCTTCTCGGCGTTGAACCACTTCACGGTGCCTTCGGCCATGGTCTTTCTTCTCCTCTGGGTGTAACCCACCGGGCCGCCGGGCGGCGGACCGGGCTGCAAGCGGACTCATCTCACGTCCGCCGGTCGCCCGGAGAAAACGCTTCGAGACTGCCTGGCGTCCGGCCGGCCGGGCCGGGCGCCATCGTGCAACGACCACGAACCTACCCGATGACGCGCCGCCCCATGCACCGGACACTCCTAAACAAGATCTCCCAGTGCCTCGGCGGCGCGGTGGCAGTCGTGGAACGTGCAGTACAGCGGTACGGGAGCGAGCCGCAGGATGTCGGGCTCGCGGGCGTCGGCGACCACCCCGTGGCGCCGCGCGAGCCGCCGGACCAGCCCGCCCGCGTCGTCCACCCGCAGCGACAGCTGGGCGCCGCGCGCCGCCGGATCGGCCGGGGTGACGATCCGGGCGCCGGTCGCGGCGAGCCGGGACGCCAGGTAGCCGGTGAGCCGTTCGCTCCTGGCGCGCAGCGGCTCCATCCCGACCCGGTCGAAGATCTCCAGGGAGGCCAGCACGGGGGCGAGCGCCAGGATGGGCGGGTTGGACACCTGCCACGCGTCGGCGGAGGCGGGCGGCGCGATGTCGGGGTCCATCCGGAACCGGACGGCCGGGTCGGTGCCCCACCAGCCCGACAGCCTCGGGAGCAAGGCGTCCCGGACGTGCCTCTCGTGGACGAAGCAGCCCGCGACCGCCCCCGGGCCGGAGTTCAGGTACTTGTAGGTGCACCAGGCGGCGAAGTCGACGTCCCAGTCGTGCAGGCGCAGCGGGACGTTCCCGGCGGCGTGCGCGAGGTCCCAGCCGACGGCCGCCCCCGCCGCGCGTCCCGCCTTGGTGATCGCGGCCATGTCCATGAGCTGGCCGGTCAGGTAGTTGACGCCGCCGAGCAAGAGGAGCGCGACCGTGCCGCCCTCGCGTTCGAGGAACGCGACGACGTCCTCGGTGCGCAGGTTGTCCTCGCCGGGCCGGGGCTTCAGCCGCACGACCGCCGCGGCCGGGTCCAGCCCGTGGTGGACGGCCTGCCCGGCGACGGCGTAGGAGTCGGACGGGAACGCCGAGTCCTCGACGACGATGCGGGTGCGGGCCCCGGCCGGCCGGTAGAAGCTCGCCATCATCAGGTGCAGGTTGACGGTGAGCGAGTTCATCGCGACGACCTCGTGCGGCAGCGCGCCGACGAGGCGGGCCGCGGGCTCGCGGAGCAGCTCGTGGTAGGCCACCCAGGGGCGGCGGCCCTCGGTGTGGGCCTCGACGGCGAGCCGCGCCCAGTCGTCCAGCTCCTCGCGGAGGCGCCCGGCGACGCTCCTCGGCTGGAGCCCGAGGGAGTTTCCGGCGAAGTACGCGGCCTCCTCGAACGTCCCGCCGGGGGCGGGCGGGACGAGGAACTCGCGGCGCAGCGCGGGCAGCGGATCGTTCTCGTCGAGGCGCCGGGCCTCGTCCTCGGCCGTCACGGCGTCCCTTCTCACGGTGTGATCCCGGCGGCGGCCGGACTCGCCGGCGTCCGGGCGGCGGCTCCGGCGGGGCCGAAGAACGCCTGCGCGTTGCCGCCGAGCAGCATGGCGCGTTCGCCGGCGTCCAGGCCGGGGCACGCCCGGATCGTCGCGCCGGGCTCCTCCTCCCCCAGCGGGAACGGGTAGTCGCTCCCGAGCATCACCCGCTCCGCGCCCATCACGTCGACGAGCAGCCGGAGCGCCCGCGGGTCGAACACGGCGGAGTCGACGTGGAACCTGTCGACGTACTCCGACGGCGGGCGCGGCGAGTCGGCGCGGACGATGTCGCGCCGGCGCCAGGCGTTGTCGGCCCGCCCGAGCAGGAACGCGAAGCTTCCGCCGCCGTGGCAGAAGCACAGCCGCAGAGAAGCCGGGATCCGCTCGAACGCGCCCGACAGCATCAGCCCGAGGATGCTCAGCTGCGTCTCGGCGGGCATCCCGGACAGCCACGGCAGCATGTGGCCGCGCATCCGTTCCGCGCCGAGCATGTCCCACGGGTGCACCAGGACCGGCAGCCCGATCCGGGCGCAGTGCGCGAGGAACGCGGTGATCCCCTCGTCGTCGAGGTTGCGGTCGCCGACATGGTTGCCGATGTGCACGCCGCGGTGCCCGGCCGCCGCCGCCCGCGTCGCGACGTCGCAGGCCAGCGCCGGGTCCTGGAGCGGTACCTGGCACAGCGGCAGCAGCCGGTCCGGCGCGTCCGCGCAGAACGCCAGGATGCGCTCGTTCACCAGCTCGCACCAGTCGGCGGCCCGGGACGGCTCGGCCGCGTACCCGAACATCAGCGGGGTGGACGCGAGCGCCTGGACGTCCACGCCCGCGGCGTCCATGTCGGCGAGGCGCCTGGCGGGCTCCCAGAGCGCGTCCCCCACGGGCCGGTACTCGTCGTCCCCGGACATCATCATGCCGGTGCCGCCGCCGTCGACGCGCAGCCACGGCTCCCCCTCGCCGGCGAGCAGGCGGCCCTCGGCGCGGCCGATCCGCGGGAAGACGTGGGTGTGGACGTCGATGACCGCCCCTGGCCCGTCAAACACGGGGTGCCGTGGTCGGGGTCATGGTCCGGGGCCACGTCCTGCCCGGGTGGACCGCACCGCAGTTCGGGCATTCGCGGCCGCTGCCGTAGAAGCCCTCGAAGACCGGCGGCAGGTCGTCCACGATCGAGGCGACCTGCAGCTCGGCGCGGTGGACGAGGCGGTGGCACTCGGTGCAGTACCACTCGAACGCCTCGCGCAGCCCCTCCGGCCGCGGGATCTCGACGACGAGCCCGATCGACCCGGCCTCGGGCCGCTGCGGCGAGTGCCGCACGTGCGGCGGCAGCAGGAAGACGTCGCCCTCGTTGATCTGCAGGTCCGTCGGCGGGCGGCCCTCCTCCTCCATGACGCGCAGGACCATGTTGCCCTTGAGCTGGTAGAAGAACTCCTCGGTCGGGTCGTCGTGGAAGTCGGTCCGCTGGTTGGGACCGCCGACCACCATGATGATCAGGCCGGCCTCCTCGAACACCTGGACGTTGCCGACCGGCGGCTTGAGCAGGTCGCGGTGCTCGTCGATCCAGGCCTCGAAGTTGAACGGCGTTCCGAACGAGAGCTGCGGCAGTGTCATGTTCCGGCCTCCTTACCGGGCGTGCGCTCACCGGGCGTGCGCTCACGGGGCCCGCCGTCCTCGGGAATGTGCGCCACGCACGAGATCTCGACGAGCAGGTGCGGGTGTGGGAGCTGGTGGACGGCGACGGTGGTGCGGGCGGGGCCGGTCTCGTCGAAGTACTCGCCGTAGACCTCGTTGTACCCGCCGAAGTCGTTCATGCTGACCAGGTAGGCGGTGACGCTGACGATGTCGGGGAGCCCTCCGCCGGCCGCGTCGAGGAGGTCGCCGATGTTCTCGATGACGGCGCGGGTCTGCGCCCGGATGTCGAGGTCGGTGACGCCCATCGCGTCGGCGCTCGCCCCGGCGAACGTCCCGTCGGGGCGGCGTGAACTCGTCCCGGACACGAACACGAAGTCACCGGCCCGCTTGACGTGGGGGAACCGGCCGCGCGGTGCGGCCTTGCCCTCCACGAGGATCGCGTCGCCCATCACGTCGTCACCTCCACCGACCCCAGGCCCGCGCCTGTGACGCGGACGTGCGCGTCCTTCGGGAGCGGGACGGCGGCCGTGGCGGCGCCCGCCAGGACGATCCAACCGGGTTCGAGCTTCATTCCCGCGCCGAGCGCGAGCCGGGCCGCCGCCCGCAGCGACCGCGCCGGGTCGCCGAGGATGGCGGCGGACGAGCCGGTCTGCACCGGGCGCCCGTCGATCTCCACGAGCAGCCCGGTGTTCGACACGTCGCGGGGGGCGTGCCAGGCCCCGAACCCGAACCGCGCGGCGGACGCGTTGTCGGCGATCACGTCCGGGAGCGTGAACCTGAAGTCGGCGAACCGGGAGTCGAGCACCTCGAACCCGACCGCGACACCGGCGACGGCGGTCTCCACCTCGGCGGCGGAACGGACCTCCCGCCCGATCAGGTAGGCGATCTCGGGCTCGATCCGCGGGTGGATGAGACGCGAGACGTCCACGGACGACTCGGCGAGCATCCGGTCGGTGAGCAGGCCCCAGATGACGTCGTCGACCCCCATCTGCACCATCTTGGCCCGGCTGGTGAAGCCCATCTTCACCCCGGCGAGCCGCTCGCCCCGCTGGCGCCGCAGCTTGATCCCGGCGCGCTGGACCGCGTAGGCGGCCGCCACGTCGAACGGCGTCCTCTCGGTCAGCCTGGGGATCGCCCGGACGTCCCGGGCGGCCTCGTCCAGCGTCGCCGCGAGCCCGTTCACATCCACCATCAGCCCTCCTCCTTGCCGAACGCGACGCGCACATCGCCCAGACCGTCGATGCGGGCCTCGAACACGTCGCCGGGCGCGGCCGGGACCACGGGGCCGAGCGCGCCGGTCAGCACGGTGTCGCCGGCGCGCAGCGGGCGCCCGACGCGGGCGAGCGTGTCGGCGAGCCACAGCGCCGCGTTCAGCGGATGCCCGAGGCAGGCGGCGCCGTTGCCGGTGGAGGCCTGCTCGCCGCGCCGCTCCATGACCATCCCGCAGAGGCGCAGGTCGACGTCCCTGAGGAGGACGGGCCGGTTGCCCAGCGCGTACATTCCGGACGAGGCGTTGTCGGCGACGGTGTCGGCGAGCGTGATGTCCCAGTCGCGGACCCGGCTGCCGACGACCTCGATCGCCGGCAGCGCGAACGCGGTCGCGCGGATGACGTCGGCGGCGGTGTGCCGCTCGTGGGTCAGGTCGTGCTCCAGCACGAGCGCGACCTCGGCCTCGGCGCGCGGCTGCAGCACCGCGCCCGCGGGGATCTCCTCCCCGTCGGGGACGGCCATGTCGGCGAACAGCATCCCGAAGTCGGGGCTGTCCACGCCGATCTGCGCCTGGACGGCGCGCGACGTCAGGCCGATCTTGCGCCCGGCGAGGCGGCGGCCGTCGCGGAGCCAGCGCTCGGTCAGCCGGTCCTGGACGGCGTAGGCGTCGTCGGCGGCGCCGATCAGGTCGCGGACGGGTTCGCACGGCGCGCCGGACGCGTAGGCGCCGAGGAGCCGCTCGGCGGCGGTGTCGATGTTCGAGGTCACGGGGCTCGCTCTCAGCTCTCAGATCTGGATGCACACGTTGACGGGCTCCGAGAAGAAGTCCAAGGAGTACTCTCCCCCTTCACGCCCGATCCCGGACGCTTTGACACCGCCGAACGGGGTGCGGAGATCGCGCAGGTTCCAGCAGTTCACCCAGACGATCCCGGTCTCGATGCGCGGCGCCACGCTGTGCGCCCTGGACAGGTCCCGCGTCCACATCGTCGAGGCGAGCCCGTAGGGGCTGTCGTTGGCGAGGGCGAGGGCCTCGTCCTCGGTGTCGAACGGCGCGACGTGGCAGACCGGGCCGAAGATCTCCTCCTTGACCGTGCGGGCCGTCTCCGGGAGACCGGTGAGGACGGTCGGCTGGACGTGGAAGCCGCCGTCGCGCGCGTCCCCGAACTCCGGTGCGCCGCCGCCCGCCACGAACTCGGCGCCCTCTTCGCGGGCGAGGCGGTAGTACGAGAGGACCTTGTCCCTGTGCTCGGCGGAGATCATCGGCCCGTAGCCGTCGAGCGCTCTCGCGCGCTCGCCGAGCCGTGCGACGAACTCGTCGAAGACCGGGCGTTCGACGTAGACGCGTTCGGTGCACAGGCAGATCTGGCCGGAGTGGGTGAACGACGAGCGGACCGTCCCGTCCACGGCGGCGTCGAGGTCGGCGTCGGCGAAGACGAGCGCGGGGTTCTTGCCGCCCAGCTCGAACGACAGCGGCGTGACGTGGTCGGCGGCGTTGCGCATGATCGCGGCGCCGGTGGCGGACTCGCCGGTGAAGGCGATCGCGTCCACGCCCGGATGGCCGGTGAGGAACTCGCCCGCCGCTCCCGCGCCGTGCCCGTGCACCAGGTTGAACACACCGTCCGGAAGCCCGGCTTCGTCGATCACCCGGGCGAGCAGCGTCGCGGTGGACGGCGTCTCCTCGGACGGCTTGAGCACCACGGTGTTGCCGCACGCCAGGGCGGGGGCGATCTTCCAGGTCGACAGGAGCAGCGGGAGGTTCCACGGCGAGATGATCGCCACGACGCCCAGCGGCCGCCGCACCGTGTAGTTGAGCGCCTCCCCCGTCCCGGAGCTCCACCCGGGGACCTGAGTCATGTGGGCCCGCTCTGGACGCCCGTAGAGCAGGTCGGCGTAGGCGCGGAAGTTGCCGACGGCCCTCGGGACGTCCACGGTGGACGCGAAATCCCTGGATCTCCCGGTGTCGGCGACCTCGGCGTCGACGAACTCCCCGAAGCGCGCCTCGATCCCGTCGGCGACGGACCTCAGTGCGGCGACCCGCTCCTGCACGCCCGTCGCGCCCCAAGCCCCCTTGAGGGCGGCCCGCGCCGCGGTCACGGCGCCGTCCACGACGTCCTGCGTGGCCTCCGGGACGGTCCCCAGCTCGGAGCCGTCCGCGGGCGCGATGAGCGGAAAGGACGTCCCGTCCGAACGGAAGACCCCGCCGACGTAGTGTTCGGCCTTCATGATTCGATCCTCCGCCCCCGAGCTATGCCTGACAAATACCAATCGACCATGGAGCCATCACAGGTCTGTGATAGCAAGTGGGCATGCGTCCGATCGACCTGCTCAACGGACGGCTGAAGCTCCGCCACCTGGTCCTCGTCGTCGCGATCGCCGACCAGGGCAGCGTCCTGCGCGCCGCCGAGCACCTGCGCCTGGCGCAGCCCGCCGTCACGCGGAGCCTGCGGGAGTTGGAGAACCTCCTCGGCGTCGAGTTGTTCACCCGCGGCCCGCGCGGCGTGACGCCGACCCTGTTCGGGGACGTGTTCATCGAACACGCCCGCGCAGTCCTGGCCGAGCTGCGCCGCGCGGGCGAGCGCATCTCCGGCCTGGCGGACGGCGAGGTCGGCACGGTCACCGTCGGCACCCTCCTCGCCGGTTCGAACGTACTGCTCCCCCGCGCGATCGCCGCCCTGAAGGAGGACCGCCCCGGCATCACGGTGATCGTCCAGGAGGCCACGTTCGACGCGCTGGTCCCCCGGTTGCTGGACGGCGAGACCGATTTGATCCTCGGCCGCCTCAACCCCATCGACGACCTGCGCGGCCTCCGCCAGATCACCCTGTACGGCGAGCCGGTCGAGCTGGTCGCCCGCCACGGCCACCCGGCCCGCTCCCGGCCCGGCCTCGTTCTCGCCGACCTGCTCGACTACCCGTGGGTGCTCCCGCTGGAGCAGACCGCGCTGCGCACCGAACTGGAGCAGGTGTTCCGCGCCTCGGGGCTCGCCATGCCGCGGAACCTGGTGGAGTGCACCTCGGTGCTGACCGTCCGCACGCTGGTCCGCGACACCGACATGATCGCCGCGCTGCCCGAACTCGTCGCGCGGACGGACGGCGAGATCGCGCCGCTGCCGGTGCCGCTGGAGACCGTCCGCCGCCAGGTGGGCGTCACGCTGCCCGCACACCGCGCCCCGACCCCGTCGGCCCGGCTGATGCTCGACCGCCTCCGCCGCGAGGCCGCCGCGCTCACCGCGGGATGAGGTCGAGCAGGGCCTTGCCGAGCCCCGAACCCGGGTCGGCCAGGTCGAGGACGACATCGAAGTGATCGCGGCCGGGCACGATCATCAGCTCGCCGGGCCCCCACTCCGGCTGGAACAGCCGCGTCTGCTCCACGAACCCGTCGCCGTCGTCCTCCGCGACGGCGAAAACGGCCGGGCACCGGTACTCCGCGGGCAGCAGCGCGGGACTCAGCGCCGCCGCCCGCTCCAGATCCAGCCGGACGTACTCGTTCACATAGACGCGAGTGATGGGACGGATGTCGAACAACCCGCTGACCGGCATCGCGGCCTTGACCACGTCCGCGGGCAGCCCGAGAGCGTCCTGCCAGCCACCGGCCATCGTCATCCCTGTCAGGTGACCGCCCGCCGAACTGCCACCGACCACGATCCGCTCGGGATCGAGCCCGTGCTCGCGCCCGTGGCGGTACACCCACGCGACGGACGCCCGCACCTGCCGGACGATCTCCTCCAGTGACGCCTTCGGGGCAAGCGTGTAGTCGGGCACCACGGTGGCGACGCCCTGCTCGTGGAGCATCCGGGCCATGAACGACGACACGTCCCGCGACAGCGCCATCCAGTAGCCACCGTGCAGGAACACGAACACGGGCCGCAGCCCTCCGCCGGTACCCCAGACGTCCAGCCGCTCCCCGCTCACCTCGTCGTAGACGATCCCGGCCCGCCCGGAAAGCCCCTCAACGGCCCGCACAG
>NZ_SMKH01000124.1 GCF_004348515.1 Actinomadura sp. KC345
CCCGCCGCCCGCCCCACCCCGGCGGCGGGTCCGAACGCCCGCACGGCCGCTTCCCTCCCGGCGCGGCCGTGCGTGCGTTCTTCACGGGGCCCGGCTCCCGGGTGCCGTCAGGATCCGTGCTCGCGGCGGGCGTTGTCGCGTGCCAGCTCTTCGCCGTCCCCGGCCGACGCCTCCCGGGGCCGCTTGGAAGCCGCCACGATGAGCCGGTCGCCCGGCCGGAGGGACGTGCATTCCGGATGGTCGAACGGCAGCATCCGGCCGTCCCGGACCACCGCGAGCACCGGCTCCCGCACCGCGCCGAGCGGCGCGCCGGTCTCGTCCGGGCGCACGTCGCGCTCCGTCAGGTCGAGGCCGCTGCCCTGGTCGAGCAGGTCCTCGATCACCTGGCTGACGTTCGGCTGGCTGGTGGACACCCCGAGCAGCCGTCCCGCCGCCTCCGAGGACGTCACCACGTGGTCGGCGCCGGACTGCCGCAGCAGCGGGACGTTCTCCGACTCGCGCACCGACGCCTGGATCCCGGCGTGCGGGTTGAGCTGCCGCGCGGTGAGCGTGACCAGGACGGCCGTGTCGTCGCGGGCGCTGGCCACCACGATCTCCCGGGCCCGCGGCACCGCGGCCTGCTTGAGCACCGAGCTGCGGGTGGCGTCCCCGACGACGCCGACGAACCCGGCCTCCGTCGCCTCCGCGACCACGCGCGGGTCGGGGTCCACCACGACGATCGACTCGCGGCTCACACCGGTGCTGAGCAGGGTCTTGATGGCGCTGCGGCCCTTCGTGCCGTAACCGGCCACCACGATATGGTCGCGCACGCGTGTCCTCCAGCGGGCCTTGCGCCAGTCGTCGCGGGTGCGTTCGGCCAGCACCTCGAGGGTCGTGCCCACGAGGAGGATCAGGAACAGCACCCGCACGGGCGTGATGAAGAGGATGTTTACCAGCCGGGCGGTGTCGCTGACCGGTGCGATGTCACCGTAGCCGGTGGTCGACATGGTCACCGAGGCGTAATAGAAGACGTCGAGCAGCGACAGCGTCCCGTCGCGGTTGTCGCTGTAGCCGTCGCGGTCGGCGTACACGGCGGCCACCACGGCGAAGAGGAGCAGCACGGCGATGCCGACGCGCTGGGCGACCGCTCGCAGCGGTCCCGTCCTCGCCGAGGGCAGGAGGACGAGCGGCCCCCGCACCGCTTCCGGATCGTTCACGCTCGGCACCGTACCGGGTCGGGCCGTCAGGCGGAGATCAAACGTCGGTGATGCGCAGGCCCGCGTGCGCCTTGTAGCGGCGGTTCATCGAGATGAGGTTGGCGGTGAACGCCTCGACCTGGCCGGCGTTGTGCAGCCTGCCGCCGTAGACGCCCCGCATGCCGGGGATCCGGCCCGCCAGCGCCTGGACGAGGTCGGTGGCCTCGCGGTCGTTGCCGAGGACGAGCACGTCCAGCTCCATCCCGTCCACCTCCGGGTCGAGCAGCAGCTTCGCCGAGACGTGGTGGAACGCGGCGACGACGCGGCTGCCGGGCAGGACCGCGGCGGCCTGCTCGGCGGCGCTGCCCTCCTCGACGGGCAGCGCGAACGCGCCCTTGCCCTTCTCGAAGCCCAGGGGGTTCACGCAGTCGACGACGATCTTGCCGTCCAGCTCCGCGCGCAGCGACTCCAGCGTGGGCTTGTGCCCGTCCCACGGCACCGCGACGATCACGACGTCGGACCGCCCGGCGGCCACCGGGTTCTCCGCGCCGGAGACCGGCAGGCCCGCGCCGCCCCGCTCCCCCGTGAGGTCGTCTGCGGCCTGCTGGGCGCGGTCGGCCTTGCGCGACCCGATCGTCACCCGGTGCCCGGCGAGCGCGAACCGGCGGGCGAGGCCCTTGCCCTGGTCGCCGGTGCCGCCGAGGATGCCGATCGACAGGCCGCTCACGTCAGGGAGGTCATAGGGCGTCTTCTGCTGCTCAGTCATGCCGCCGAGTCTGCCAGGCGGCCCCGCGGCCGCGGCGCCCCGGGCCACCGCATCCGCGCAACCGGCCCGTCCCGGACGTCCGGGTGCGGCACCATGGTCCCGTGGACGCCGAGCAGATCATGATGTTGCGCGAGGTGCTGTCGGCCTCGGGCTGGCTGGAGCGGACCCAGGACTTCGGCCGCGCGCTGCGGGTCACGTCCCGGACCCCCGGCGGGCTGCTGCTCGTCGGCACGCCCGGCGACGACCCGTGGCACCTGGCGGCCCACCTGGACGACGAGAGCCGGCTCGGCGACGCCCCCGGCCTGGCGCCCACGCTGGTGCGCTGGAAGCCGCCGGAGGACGCGCCCGCGCACCTGAGGGTCGGGCTGGAGCGGCTCGAAGCGGCGCGGCGCGGCGAGACGCTGTTCGTCGTCGCCGAGGAGGACGCGCCCGTCCCGCTGCTGGAACGGGTGGACGACGCCCGCCGCACGGGCGCGACCGTCCTCGCCCTCGACGGCGGCGACCGCGAACTCCAGGGCCTCGCCCACGAGGCGCTGACCGTCCCGCCGCGGGAGGCCCTGCTGTCGTTCGACGGCGCGCAGCACCTCGTCAGCGCGGCCGCCGGCCGGGAGCCGGCGCGGAGCCCGCGGGGCCTCCGGCACCGCCTCGCCCGGCTGCTCGACACCGTGTCGGGCCCCGTGGCCGACTGAACCGTGGTCGGCTAATCCTCGGCGTTGTCCCTGCGCCACGCCTCGTTGCGCTCGCGCGCCAGGGCCAGGGCGTCCGCCGCGGCGCTCTCCGACTTGTACGGGCCCATCCGGTCCTTGCCGGGGCAGCCGGGCCCGTGCTCGACCTTCATGTGCTTGAGGCAGAACCACCAGTCACCGTCGTCACCGGCCATCGGCGCTCCTCTCGAATGTGCGCTCGGCACGGGATTCGTTGCCGCGATCCCGCTGACTACACTCCATCACTATGACGACCCAGCTACTCCGGCCCGGAACCGTTTCCCCGATGCGCAAGGTCCCGTCGAGCATCCCGCGCCCGGAGTACGTCGGGAAGAAGCGCCCCAGGACCGGTGAGCCCGACGTCAAGACGCCCGAGATCATCGAGAGGATGCGGGTGGCGGGGAAGATCGCCGCGCAGGCGCTCCAGGAGGTGGGCCGGCACGTCCGGCCCGGCGTCACGACCGACGAGCTGGACGTCATCGGGCACGAGTTCCTCCTCGACCACGGCGCCTACCCGTCCACGCTCGGCTACCGGGGCTTCCCCAAGTCGCTGTGCACCTCGGTCAACGAGGTGATCTGCCACGGCATCCCGGACGACACCGTGCTGCGCGACGGCGACATCGTCAACGTCGACATCACCGCGTTCATCGGCGGCGTCCACGGCGACACCGACGCGACGTTCCTGTGCGGCGACGTGGACGAGGAGTCGCGGCTGCTGGTGGAGCGCACCCGCGAGGCGGCCATGCGGGGCATCCGCGCGGTCAAGCCGGGGCGGGCGCTGAACGTGATCGGGCGGGTCATCGAGTCCTACGCCAAGCGGTTCGGGTACGGGGTCGTGCGCGACTTCACCGGCCACGGGATCGGCACGACGTTCCATTCGGGGCTCGTCGTCCCGCACTACGACGACCCGGCCGCCACGACGGTCATCGAGCCGGGGATGACGTTCACGATCGAGCCGATGCTGACGCTCGGCACCCACGACTACGACATCTGGAAGGACGGCTGGACCGTCGTCACCAAGGACCGCAAGCGCACGGCCCAGTTCGAGCACACGCTCCTGGTGACCGGAGACGGCCACGAAATCCTCACCCTGCCGTGACGAACCTCTTGATCTAGGGTCCGATTCGCCCCACATCCGGCCGGGAGAGTCTCTAGAGATGAACGCCCCAGCGCCGTACGAGCCGCGGGTTCCGTCCGACAGCATGCCGCCGGGGCGCGCGGCGCTGAGCGTGACGTGGGCGGCGCTGCCGTTCCTGACCCTCGGCTACGCCACGCCGTTCACGTTCGCCGCGGTGGCGCTGTGGCGGCGCAGCCTGCACCTGCTGGTGTCCACGGCCGCCTACCTCGGCGTTTTCGCGCTGATGCTGTACATGCTGCCCGGCATCGGCCGGGAGGACGGCACCGAGCGCACGGTCGGGATCCTCCTCTTCGTCCTCGCGGTGGTGGGCTGCGCGCACTCGTTCATCATCCGGCGCCGCGTGTTCGACCCGCACGGACTGTCCGGGGTCGACAACGAGGCCGTCGTGGAGCGGGTCAAGCGCCAGCGGCTGCTGCGGGACAAGGCGCGGGAACTGGCGCGCGAGGATCCCGGCCTCGCCAAAGAGCTGCGGATCGGCCGTCCCGACCTTCCGCGCCAGTACAACGACGGCGGGCTGGTCGACGTCAACCACGCCCCGGCGGAGGCGCTGACGCTGCTGCCCGGCATCACCCCGGAGCTGGCGGGGAGGATCGAGCGGGTACGGGCCGAGGCGGGCGGGTTCGTGTCCGCCGAGGAGCTGTCCGCGGTGGCGGGACTGCCGCCGTCCCTCACCGGCGAGGTGGCCGACTACGCCGTCTTCATCCGCTGAAGGCGGGCGATCGCGGGTACGGAACGGGCGTGGCTCCGAAGAAGCGGAAGAAGGACGGCGACCGGCTGGCGGAGTACCGCGGGAAGCGCGACGCGGAGCGGACGCCGGAACCCGTCCCCGAGGAGAAGGCGCTGCCGCACGGGGACGACGACACGTTCGTCGTCCAGGAGCACCACGCGAGCAGCCTCCACTGGGACCTGCGGTTCGAACGCGACGGGGTGCTGGTGTCGTGGGCCGTCCCGAAGGGCCTGCCGTGGAGCCCGGAGACCAACCACCTCGCCGTGCACACCGAGGACCATCCGCTGGAGTACGCGACGTTCGAGGGCGACATCCCCAAGGAGGAGTACGGCGGCGGCAAGGTGATCATCTGGGACCGCGGGACGTACGAGACGGAGAAGTGGTCCGAACGCGAGGTGAAGGTCGTCATCCACGGCTCGCGGGTCTCCGGCCGGTACGTGCTGTTCAGGACGCGCGGCAGGAACTGGATGATCCACCGGATGGACCCGCCGGCGGACCCGGACGCCGAGCGGCTGCCGGAGTCGCTGAGCCCGATGCGCCCGGTGGAGAAGGCGCGGCTGCCGCGCGACCAGGACGCCTGGGGCTTCGAGTTCGCGTGGGGCGGCAGGCGGACGGCCGCCTACGTCGAGGGCGGCAGGACGCGGTTCACCGACGGCCGGGGGCGCGCCGTCGCCGGTCCCGGCGGGCTGGGCTCCCGGCTCGGCGTCGCGCTGGGCGCCCGGCCCGCGCTGCTGGACGGTGAGCTGGCCGTCCTCGACGGCCGCGAGACGTACATGATCTACGACGTGCTGCATCTGGACGGCCGGCCGCTGCTGGACGTCCCGTACCGGGAGCGCCGGGAGGCCCTGGACGGCCTGGACCTGTCCGGCTCGCTGTGGCAGACCGCCCCCTGGTTCCCCGGTGACGGCGACGCCGTCCGCGCGGCCGCGGGCGAGCAGGGGCTGCCGGGCGTCGTGGCCAAGCGCCTGAACTCGCCGTACGAGCCCGGCGAGGAGTCCGAGGCCTGGCGTTTCGTGCCGGCCCGGTGACCGAGCGCTCACCGCACCCCGCCCGGAACGGAACCCGGGCGGGGTTTCCCGCATCCAAACGGACGTAGCGCCCGGTTCGGCGCGTCGCCGACGAAAACGATCAGTAGCGGGTTAGAGTCCGCCACTGAAGCGGGCGGCGGGACGTGCTGGAAGGCGGGGAACGGCGGATGATGGGCAAGACGCACGCCCTCAGCGGCGCGCTGGTGTGGCTGGCGGCCGTGCCGGTGCTCGCCCAGGAGCGGCTGCTCGGCGAGCACGCGGTGTCGCTGTCGCCGGAGCAGGTCGCGGCGGGCGCGGTGGTGTGCGCGGGGGCGGCGATCCTGCCCGACATCGACCATCACAACGGCCGCATCGCCAACACGTTCGGGCCCATCACCGAGCACATGTGCAAGTGGATCGGGAAGATCTCGGGCGGGCACCGGCAGGGGACCCACTCGATCCTGTTCGCCGTCGGGATCGGCTTCGCGATGGACTTCCTCGCCACCCACTACCTCTACGCGTGGTGGGCCTGCCTCTTCATGATCGTCGGCCTGGGGCTGCGCGGCGTCGGCCTGGACTTCGAGGGCAAGGAACCGCAGTCCGCGCTGGCCGACTGCGCGCTCGCCCTCATCGCGGTCTGGCTGATGGCCAAGATCGACATGAGTTTCGTGGGGTTCGCGGTCGCGCTCGGATGCCTGGCGCACGTCGCGGGCGACTGCCTGACGCCGCGGGGATGCCCGGTGCTCTGGCCGCTGCCGTGGCGGACGTCCGTCCCCGTCATCCCGAGGACGGACGGCAAGGTGGAGCGCTTCCTGGTGATGCCCGTCCTCACGCTGGGCATCGCCGTCCTCGCCGTCCGGTCGGTGCTCGGCGACGTCGGCGCCCAGTGGCTCACCCGGAACTGACCCCGGCCGCGGCCCGCCCCCGCGGGGCGGCTCAGTACCGGGTCACCAGGGCGATGCGCCCGTGGTCGACCAGGAAGCCGTCGGAGACGAAGGTGATCTCGCCGCCGTACTCCATCGCGGTCTCTATGACGTCGTCCACGGCGTCGTCGACGACGTCCGCGCCCTTCAGCACGCCGGGCATGCCGTCCATCGGGACGAGTTCGTCGCGCGTCTTGATCGCCGGCGCGTAGTAGCCGCGTTCCACGATCAGGTGGTCACCGCGCCCCCCCTCGACCAGCCGGGAGACCTCGCGGAGGCCGCCCGCGTACCGCTGGATGCTGCGCGCGGCCTCCAGTTCGGCGAGCACGGCCACCTCGCGGAGGTCCTCGTAGGCGGCGAGCGCCGGGCGGGCCGCCTCGGCGAGCGTGCCGGCCGCGGCGCCCTCGAAGCTGCCGTCGACGCGTCCGGCCACGGTGGTGTGCGGGCCCGCCAGCTCGTCGAAGAGCGCCTGGGCGCGGGTGACGCCCGCGACGATCAAGGGGCGGTGGTCGCGCGCGAGGATCCGGTCGGCGGCGCGGGCCGCGTCCCGGACGATCTGCCGGTGGCGCTCCCCGTCACCGCCGCCGTCGCCGCCCCGCGCGGCGCGCCGCGACTGCCGTCCGTCGCCGGCCTCGTCGATCGGGTCGGAAGCGACCGGGAAGCCGCCGCCGGTGTGCTCGGTCAGGTGCCCGTCGTGGCCGTCCCACAGCCGGGTCCGCCGGTCCGACAGCGCCAGCAGCCAGTAGCGCGGGGTGCGGGTGTAGTCGGCGACGAGGTCGCGGGTGGCGAAGCCGGCGTCGACGACCACCCGCTCGTCGACGGGCTGGGCGATCGTGAACGCGTGATGCTCCCCGTCGGGCGCCGCGAAGAGCACCAGGCCCGCGGACGCGCCACGCGGGTCGATCTCGCCCGCCGCGCGCTCCAGGCCGCGGACGACCTGGTCCGCGGCGTCGGGCGGCACGCGGACGTCGGCGTGCAGCCGCCGCCGCACCTCCGCCAGCAGGTTGCGCAGCCGGATCCGGTCCTGCCGGCTCTCCGGGAGCGCCCGGTGCGTCGGCATCAGCACGGAGACCGCCGGATAGGCCCTCGGCTTGCGCAGGTCGGACAGCGTCGCGGCGTCCATGATCCCCCGATCGTCAGACTTGTTCGCTTCTGACTCTTTTGTAGCTACTCGTAGGTAAACGAGGCGTAAGGGGGAGGCGCAAAGGGGGTGTCGGCGTCAGCCCGGCGTGATGAACGAGGTTTCGTACGCGTAGATCACCGCCTGGGTGCGGTCGCGGGCCTGGAGCTTGGCCAGGATGTTCCCGACGTGCGTTTTCACCGTCTGCGGGCTCACGAAGAGATCCTGGGCGATCTCGGCGTTCGAGCGGCCCTTGGCCATCAGGCGCAGCACGTCCCCCTCCCGCTCGGTGAGCCGGCCGTGCCAGGCCGCCCCGGCCGTCACGGAGCCGGACGGTCCGTGCTGCGCGGCCAGCTCCCGGATCGCCGCGGGGAACAGCAGGCTGTCGCCGTGCGCGACCATCCTGATCGCCTGGAGGATCTCCTCCGGACGCGTCCGCTTGAGCAGGAAGCCGTTCGCGCCCGCCTTCAGCGCGTCGTAGACGTACTCGTCGTTCTCGAACGTGGTGACGACGATGATCCGCGGCGGCTCCGGCACGGTCTCCAGGATGTGGCGGGTCGCCTGGATGCCGTCCAGCCGCGGCATCCGCACGTCCATCAGGATCACGTCGGGCCGCAGCCGGTTCACCTCGCCCGGGACCTCCGAGCCGTCGGCCGCCTCGCCGACCACGGCCAGGTCGTCCTCGCCGTCGATGATGGCCGCGAGTCCGGCCCTGATCAGCCGCTCGTCGTCGACCAGCAGAACCTTGATCGTCATGTTCCGGACCTTAGCGGCAGCGAGACGCGGAAGCGCCACACGCCGCCCTCCGGCCCGGCGGTCATCTCGCCGCGCAGCACGGTGACGCGCTCGCGGACGCCGCCGAGGCCCCGCCCGCCGCCCACGCCGGTGAGCGAGGGGCCCGCGCCGTCGTCCCGGGGCGCGCCGGCCGGGTTGCTCATCTCCATCTCCAGGCGCTCCCCCTCGACCGCGAGCCGGAGCCGCACCGGCACCTTCCCGGCGTGCCGCAGCGCGTTCGTCAGCCCCTCCTGGACGATCCGGTACGCCTCGCGCGACACCGCGGCCGGGACGTGCTCCACCCCGGGGTCCACCTCCGCGTCGAGCTTCACCCCGGCGATCCTCATCTGCTCCAGCAGCCGCCCGAGATCCTCCAGCGTCGCCTGCGGCGCGGGGCGGGACGGGTCCTCGCGCAGCAGCCCGAGCACGTGGTCGAGATCCTCCAGCGCGGCGCGGGCCGACTCCTCGATCGCGCCGAGGGCCTCCCGCGCGAACGCCGGATCGGCGTCGAGGACCCGTCCGGCCGCTCCGGCCTGGAGCGTCACCACGCTGAGCGCGTGGCCCACCGAGTCGTGCAGTTCCCTGGCCAGCCGGTTGCGCTCGGCCAGCCTGACGGCCCTGGCCTCCGCCTCGGCGAGCCGCTCGGCGGCCGACGGCCCGAGGAACCACGGCGCCAGCCGCGACAGCAGCGAGCCCGCGCCCACGATCAGCGGGAGCAGCACCGCCATCGACGCCACCCCGACCAGCGGCGCGATCCACTGGTTCCAGCCGGCCTGCCATCCCCACGCCTCCATGAACTCGGCGTCCCAGGTCACCACCGGCGCGAGGACCGTCACGAGTGCGAACGGCGGCACGGCCAGGCTGAGCCCGCTGATCACCACGCCGACCGCCAGGTGCAGGCTGAACCACGCCCCCGCTCGGGCCCGGCTCTCCCACGACCGCGCCGATCCCGGCACGAGCGCCGCGGCGGGCCCCTTGAGGAGCTCTCTGGCGAGCGAGCCCTCCAGCAGCCGCACCGTCGGTACGAGCCCGGTGACGAACGTCGCCGCCATCGGCAGGACGAGCAGCGCCAGCACCAGCGTGACGGCTTGGTTGACCGGAAGCAGCGGGGCGAGGGCGATCGCGAGGAACCAGTACGGCATCAGCAGCGCTCCGCCCACCACCATGTGGGACCAGCGCTGCCAGGTCCTCCGCGCGACCAGCGGCCGCACCACACGCATCACGCCCCCGATCCTCGCAGACGGGGCCCGCTTCCCCCTCCCCCGTGAGAGGGAGCCGGGGTCACGGGCGTTTGCCCCGCTCCCCGGCCTCGGCCTCGGCCCCGTCACGTCCGGCCCGGTCCCTTTCGGCGAGTTTCGCCAGGCGGGCGTTGTAGACGGCCAGCTCGTCGTCCTCGGGCGCGCCGCCGGCCTTCGCGGCCCGGTCGGCCCTGCGGTCGAGCCGCCGCGCCTGCCGCTGGTCGTCGCCGTACCACTGGAACGCCAGGACGATCAGGACGATGAACGTGGGGATCTCACCGAAGGCCCACGCGATCGCGCCGCCGGTGTGCTGGTCGTGCAGGATCGTGGTGCCCCACGGCGGGTCGACGGACTCATACCAGCCGAGGGCGAGGGCCTGGCTCATGTTCATCAGAGCGATGCCGAAGAACGCGTGGAACGGCATCGTGACGAACAGCAGGAGGAGCCGCCCCGGGTAGGGCAGCTTCTTGGGCGCCGGGTCGACGCCGAGCAGCACCCAGAAGAACAGGGCGCCGGCGGCCAGGAAGTGCACCATCATCGCGATGTGGCCGAGGTGGTTGCGCATCGCGGCCTCGAACAGCGGCGTGAAGTACAGCGCGAAGAGGCTCGCCACGAAGATGATCGTCGCCACCGCGGGATGGGCGATGACCGCGACGTACCGGCTGTGCACGATCGCCGTCAGCCACTCGCGCGGGCCGCGGTCACCGCGGATCCGGGCGGGCTTGAGCGCGCGCAGCGCGAGCGTCACCGGCGCGCCGACGACCAGGAAGATCGGCGCCAGCATGTTCAGGACCATGTGCTGCGCCATGTGGACGCTGAACAGGATCGGCGCGTACTTGGCGACGCCGGTCTGGGTGACGGCGACGATGGCCAGCAGGCCGGCGAACCAGGCCGCGCTGCGTCCGGCCGGCCATGTGTCCCCGCGCCGGCGCAGCCGGACGACGGCGGCGAGGTAGAGGCCGCCGAGCACGACGACCAGGACGGCGAAGAACAGGTCGAACTGCCACAGCGTCGCCAGCCGCGGCGGGGTGACCTCCGGCGGCATCTCGTAGCCGAGCAACGTCTTGACCGCGGTGTCGGGCGTGGCGGGCGGGGCGGCGCGGTGCGGGCCAGCGCGACGGCAAGGCCCATGGCGGCGGCCATCACGGCCGCCTCGGCCGACGCGAACCGGGTGAACGACCAGGGCCTGCGGTCGGCGAGCGCGGGCAGCGTCCGGTTCCGGTGCCACCATCCGAACCAGCCGAGCGCGCAGAAGAGGACGATCTTCCCGAGGGCGAGCCGGCCGTAGTTCGTCTCGACCAGCTCCACCGGGTCGGGCAGCCGGGCGATCACGTTCACCATGCCGCTGGCGCCGACGGTGATGAAGCACCACAGCGCCATCCGGCTGAACCGCTCGGCCATGACCGGCAGCCGGTCCCGGCGGAGCAGGGCGTGCGCGCCGACGATGGCGAGACCGCCGACCCAGGGGGCGACCGCGGCCACGTGCAGGGCGACGCCGGTCGTCGCGACGGCGTGGTTGGCGGCGGAGGCCGAGTGGCCGGTGAGCGGCGCGGGAAGCAGCGCGACCGCGGCCATCGCCAGCAGCCCGAACGCGGCGGCGGGCGTGGCGGTGGTGCGGGCCAGCAGCGCCACGACGACGGCCAGCAGCACCACGATCATGAGCGCGGTGCCCTGCGGCAGCGAGCCGACATAGCTGCTCAGCTCGCTGCCGGTGACGACCTGCTGCACCGGCTGGCCGAGCACGTCGGCGACGGTGAGCACGAGGGTGGCCGCCGCGGCCGCGGCCCAGCCGGCGGCGAGCCAGGACGCGGCGCGCATGTAGCCGACCGCGTCCTCGGAGAGCCGGGCCGCGTCCCTGGCGGTGCGGCCGTCCCCGGCGGAGCGGGCGTCCCCGGCCGGGCGCGGGCCGCGCCCGCGTTCGGCGGGCAGGAACGCGGCCGCGGCGAGCAGGGCGCCGACGGTCAGCGCGGACAGCAGGTCCATCGCCGTCCGCGCCGCCGGCAGCCCCCACCGGGTGAGGGCGCCGGGGTCCCCGAGGCCGGGGATGACCTTCTCGGTCACCGATCCGCCGAGCACGAGCCCGGCCACCAGGACGGCGGCGGCCGCGGCCGCCGCGCCCGCGGCGGCCGCGCAGACGCGCAGGCCCGCCCTATTCACTTCCGCCGGCCGCCTGGTGCTTGCGCTTGGCCCGGAACACGATGCCGACGCCGATGCCGACGCCGATCAGCAGGCCCGCGACGATGAGGACCCACATCATCGTCCCGGAGCCGGAGTCCTCGTCCGCCGCCGCGGCCTGCTCCTGGTCCAGCTTGAGCGGCTTCTCGTCGGCGGTGGCGGCGGCGCCCGTCTGCTCCTCGGCGCCGACCCCGCCCGCGGACGGCGCGGGCGCGGCGCCGCCGGCCGCGGTGAACGTCAGGTCGTCGCTCTGGACGGGGTGCCCGTCCTCGCCGACGACCCGGTAGGCCACCGTGTAGGTCCCGGCGGGCAGCGCGCCCGACAGCTTCTGAATGACCGTCGCCCCCGAGCGCTCGGCGGCGCCCGACTGGAACGCCTTGCCCGAGCCGTCCCGGACGACGACCTCGGCGACGTTGATCTGTTCGCTGAAGACCAGCTTCACCTCGGTGACCGATTCCGCCGAGGCGCCCTTGGCCGGCGTGCTGCTCTCCAGCCGGGGGTGGGCGAGCGCGGGCGGCGCCATGACGACGGTGAGCAGGGTGGCGACGGCGGCGGCGATGCCGAGGCGGCGCAGGGGACGGCGAAGCTTGAGGATGTTCATTGATGGCCGGGTTCTCTAGTGGGTCGAAGGGGTTCCCCCACCCTACTGAGCCCGTGGTAGTGGCACGTGCGGGGTTTCGTGAAGCGTCACGGACGCGTGCTCAGCAGTCGCAGCAGCAGCAGTCGCAGTCGCTGCAGCAATCGCAACTGGCGCAGCAGTCGCAGTGCCGGGAGCACCAGCAGCGGTCCCCGCACGACTCGCCGTGGTGGTCGCTCCACTCGGGCTGGAAGACCCCGCAGGTCACGCAGACGGCCGTCCCGGTGAGGCACGGGATCGGCCAGCCGGGACGCGGCCGCCGCGGCCCGCGCCCCGACGCGGTGGCGTGCCCCTCCCCGGCCCCCTCGAACGCGCGCTCGACCGAGCGGCGCACTTCGCGGTCCAGCAGCGCACGGACGAGCTGCGGCCGCTCCAGCTCCAGGTCGGCGAGCGCGAGGCGGAGCCCGTGCAGGGCGTCGTCGGCGTGCCGGCGGGCCTCTGCGGCGGTGGCGCCGGTGGCGAGCAGCGGGTTGTACGCGCCCGCCGCGGTGTCGTCGGCGAGGTCCTCGACGGCGTCGATGAGGTGGGCGATCCGCCCGAAGAAGCGGCCGGCCTCCGCGAGGGCCTCCGCGTTGCCCTCCTTTCCGGCGAGGACGGCGGTGTGCGCGAACACGGCCGCGACGGCGGCCTCGGTGGGCTCGGTCAGGTCGAGCAGGCCCAGCCCCGGGGTCGCTTCCAGGGCGGGCTGGCGGGCGACGGCCGCGCGCAGGACGGACGGGTCGAAGCCGGCCGCCTCTCCGGTGCGGCCGCCGGCGGCGTCCCAGCGGCCGGCCACCCGGCCCGCCGCTGCGGCGACGAGGCGCCGCGAGTACGGCCCGTCCCCGTCCGCGACGTGGTCACGGGTCTTGCCCGCTGCGAGCAGCAGGGACGCGGCGGCGGCGAGCCGCGCCCCCTGCGCCTTCGCCGTCACGACCTCGGCGGTCTTCATGCCGCGCAGCGCGCACGGGCCGGCCTTGCGGCGCGGGGACAGCGCCGGCGCCTGCGCCTCGGCCAGCACCGACACCAGGAGGCCGTCGTAGTTGGTGACCAGCCGCGCAGCCTGGCCGTGCTCGGCCCGGAGCGTCAGGCACAGGCCGCACAGATGCGCCATCCAGTCCTTGAACAGATTCCCGCACAGGACATGCCGGCACGGCCGCACGACACCGAACACAGAAACTCCCCCATCTCAGGCGACCGCAGCATTATTCATGACGCGGCGGCGCCCGTGACGGTTCATTCCCCCTGCGAGCTCACTCCGGGCTCACACCCCGACGCAGGTCAGCGCGCGGCGGTAGGCGGCCATCCTGGGCTCCTCGGCGGTCCCCGTCTCGGCCAGCACCTCGGCGAGGTCGAACCAGGCCTGCGCGGCCTCCCGGGAGGACTCCATCTCCTCCAGGCAGGTGGCGGCCCGGGTCAGCACCTCCACGGCCCGGTCCCGCCGGCCCAGCCGCACCGACGCCTCGCCGAGCACGGTCAGCGCCCCGGCCGTGGCGCGGCGCGGCGCGTCCCCGAGCAGGTCGAGGGCCTCCTCGGCGAGCCGCACCGCCTCGGCGGGGCGGCCGAGCACCGTCTCGGCGCGGGCGAGTTCGGTCAGGCACCAGGCGACGTCGATCTCCCCGGACGAGCTCGCGTTGATCTCGCCGCGGACCCGGGTGAGCAGCTCGCGGGCGCGGGTGGCCTGGTCGGGCCGGGCGCGCAGCAGGAGCCCGGCGTAGCTGACGCGGAGCCTGCCGAGGTCGCGGGGGTCCTCGCCGTCGCCCGCGAGCATCAGCGCCCGCTCGGCGAGCGCGACGCCCTCCTCGTACTCGCCGCGGATCTCCGCGACGTAGGCGGCCTCCCAGTAGGCGACCATCCGGGCGCGGGGGCTGCCGATCCGCTCGGCCCGCTCGACGAGCTGGGCCGCGAGCTGGCGGGCCCGGACGAGGTCGCCGCGCTCGATGAACGCGGCGAGCAGCGCCGCGCCGAGGTGCACGGCGGCGTCGGTGGAGTCGGCGCCGGTCGCGATGAGGTGCCGCAGCGCGTCCTCGGCGGCCTGCACGCCCGCGCCGATGTCGCCGCGCTCGCGCAGGCAGCGGCTCAGAGCGACGTGGACCTCCGCCCAGTGGTCGAGGTCGGTCTCGGCGGAGGCCTGGCCGGTCAGCTCCCGCAGCCCGGCGATCGCCTCCTCCAGCTCGCCCGCCGCCTCCAGCGCGAGCGCGTGCCCCCACCGCGCCTGGTGCAGCATGTCCGGCAGCGCCACCGCGTCGGCGCTGGCGAGCACCTCGGCGAACCGGGCCCGCGCCTCGGCCGCCGCGCCGTTGCTCAGCGCGATCTCCGCATAGTCGAGCGTGACGCGCAGCTCGTCCACGACGTCCTCGCTGACGCCGCTGACGAGATAGGTGGGCGAGCAGTTCAGCTTCACCGCGAGCAGGTCCACCACGCTCGGGGCGGGCACCCGCTTGTCGCTCTCGATCAGCGAGATATAGCTGTCGGACAGCTCGGGGAAGGCGAGCTGCGCCTGGCTCACGCCCTGCCGGATCCGCAGGGCGCGGATGCGCTGCCCCAGTGTCTCCCGATCCATCGTGTGACCACCGCCTACAGAGTTTTCCCGCTGGAAGAGTGTGCCTGCCCGCTACCGGGTGCTCGCCGGCCGCGTGGCGCGCAGCGCGAGGAAGAAGTCGACCCGATCCTCAAGTGTGCCGAGGTCCCGGCCGGTCAGGTCCTCGATTCGCCGGATTCGGTATCGAAGCGTGTTCACATGGACGTGCAGCCGTGTCGCGCTGCGGCGCCAGGACCCCGAACACGTGAGGAAGACCTCGAGCGTGTGGACGAGCTCGGCCTGCCGGCTGCTGTCGTACTCCTCCAGCGGGCCGAGCATCCGGGCGCGGAAGGAGGACCGCGTCCCCTCCGGGACCGACGCGAGCAGCCGCGCATAGGAGTCGAGGCCGTCCATCCCGGCCGAGTCTCGCATTCGCACCAGGGCAGGCTATAGCGGACCCGTCGGCGCCGTCACGCTGCGAAGGCCGGGACTCACGTCCCGATACCGCCCCCCGCGGCTGTGCAGGTGCGGGACGACGGGCCGCGCGGCGGTTACCCTGTGCACGCCCATTCGAGATCATGCTGCGGAAAGCGGAGCGCCCGTCATGTCCAAGACCAACGCCGCCGGGACCGGCGAATCACCGCCGGCGGGCGGGCACGGGCCGCTGGAGCGGCTGTTCGACCTCACCGGCCGCGGGACGACCGTGCCCCGCGAGCTGCGCGGCGGCGTCACCACGTTCTTCGCGATGGCCTACATCATCCTGCTGAACCCGATCATCCTCGGCGGGGCGGAGGACGTCACCGGGGCGACGCTGTCGATCCCGCAGCTCACCACGATGACCGCGCTGTCCGCGGCGGTCGCCACGGTGATCATGGGGCTGGTCGGGAACGCCCCGCTCGCGCTCGCCGCGGGCCTCGGCATCAACGCGGTCGTGGCGTTCCAGGCGGCGCCGGTGATGACCTGGCCGCAGGCGATGGGACTGGTGGTGATCGAGGGCGCGGTCATCGTGGTGCTGGCCCTCACCGGGATCCGCGAGCGGATCATGAACTCGATCCCGCTGGCGCTCAAGCACGCGATCGCGGTCGGCATCGGCGCGTTCATCTCGCTCGTCGGCCTCTACGACGCGGGCTTCGTCAGCTCCAGCGACGAGAGCCCGCCGCTGGCCCTCGGCACCGCCGGGCAGCTGGACACGTGGCCGGTGCTGGTGTTCGGGCTCACGCTCCTGCTGATGATCGTCCTGTACGTGCGGCGGGTGCCCGGCGCGATCCTGATCAGCATCGTCGCCGGGACGGTGGCGGCCGTCGTCATCCAGGAGAACGCGAACATCAAGGAGGGCGGCTGGGGCGTGGTCACGCCGAGCATGCCCGACAGCCTGTTCGCGATGCCCGACTTCGGGCTGTTCGGCGAGTTCGACCTGGTCGGCGGCTTCGCCGAGGCCGGGGTCATCACCGCGCTGGTCGTGCTGTTCACGCTGGTGCTGTCGGGTTTCTTCGACGCGATGGGCACGATCCTCGGGGTCAGCGACGAGGCCGGCCTGCTGGACGAGAAGGGCCAGGTGCCGCGGCTCGGCCGGATCCTCTCGGTGGACGGCGTGTCGGCCGCGTTCGGCGGTGTGACCAGCTCGTCCGCCAACACGGTGTTCGTGGAGTCGGCGGCCGGCGTCGGCGAGGGCGCCCGCACGGGCCTGGCCAACATCGCCACCGGCGCGCTGTTCGCCGTGACGCTGTTCCTCACCCCGCTCGCCGCGACGGTGCCCGCGCAGGCCGCGGCGCCCGCGCTGGTCGTCGTCGGCGCGCTGATGATGACGCAGGTGGCCAAGGTCGACTGGGACGATCTGGGGCTCACGATCCCGGCGTTCCTGACCATCGTGCTGATGCCGTTCACCTTCTCGATCACGATCGGGATCGGCGGCGGACTGGTGAGCTTCGCGCTGATCAAGGTGGCCCGGGGCAGGTGGCGCGAGGTTTCGGTCTGGCTGTGGCCGGTGGTGGCGCTGTTCCTGATCTTCTTCCTGATCCATCCGATCGAGGGGTGGCTGGGGGTGCGCTGACGGCCGCCGCGGGCGCCGGACCGGCGAGGATCGCCGCGTATCTAAAATTCTTGGACACGCCTGCGGGTGTCAATTAGTGCCTTCATGGCGTAAGCAGAAGGTAGGGCCTTTACCCCCCGGCGTGAAAGGCGTGGCTGTGGCGTCCGCGGACTCTCCCTCCCACCCGTCTCCGCCAGGTCACGTCCTGCTGGCGCCTGACAGGTTCCCGGGAGCGCTGACCGCGGCGGAGGCGGCACGGCACCTCGCGGCCGGGCTGCGCCGCGCCCGTCCCGGCGTCCCGCTGGTGGAGCTGCCGGTGGCCGACGGCGGGGAGGGCACGGTGGAGGCCGCGGTGGCGGCCGGGTGGCGGCGGGTCGAGGCCGAGGTGTGCGGGCCGACGGGCCGCCCCCTCACCGCGCGGCTCGCGGTGAACGGCCGCAGCGCGGTGGTGGAGCTCGCCGAGGCGTCCGGCCTGCGCCGGCTGCCCGGCGGCAGGCCGCGCCCGCTCGCCGCCTCCAGCATCGGGACGGGGCAGCTCCTCGCGCACGCGGTGCGGCTCGGCGCCCGCCGGATCGTCCTCGGCCTCGGCGGCGGCGCCTGCACCGACGGAGGCGCGGGGCTGGTGCAGGGCCTCGGCGGGCGGCTGCTGGACGCGGTCGGCAGGGACCTCCCGCCCGGCGGCGCCGCGCTGCGCTCGCTGCACGCCCTCGACCTGCGCGGCCTCCCGGACATGTCGGGCATCGAGGTGGTGGTCGCGGGCGACTCGGCGGGGCCGCTGCTCGGCCGCACCGGCGCCGCGGCGGTGGACGGGCCGCGGCGCGGGGCGAGCCGCGACGAGATCCGGCTGCTGGACGCGGGGCTGCGCCGCTGGGCCGACCTGGCGGAGGCGGCGTCCCGCACGGCCGCCCGCGACCTGCCCGGCGCCGGGACGGCGGGCGGGGTCGGGTTCGCCGCGCTCGCCTTCCTCGGCGCGACGATCGAGCCGGGCGCCTCGCTGGTGCTCGACCTGCTGGGCTTCGCCGGGAAGGCGCGCGGCGCGCACCTGGTCGTGACCGGCGAGGGCTCGCTGGACACCCGCTCGCTGCGCGGCACCGCGCCGATCGGCGTCGCCCGCGCCGCCGCCCGCGCTGGCGTGCCCGTCGTCGCGGTCGCCGGACGGCGCGGCCTCACCGGCGAGCAGCTCAGGAAGGCCCGCATCCAGGCGGCCTACGCGCTGGCCGACATCGAGCCGGACGCCGAGCGCCGCGTCCGCCGGGCCGGCCCGCTGCTGGAGCAGCTGACGGTCGCGATCGCCGACGAGTGGCTCCCCCGGCGGCCCCCCGGCCCGGATCGCTTCAGCGAACATTCGCCACTCTCATGACGGATGTATCGCCAGGCGTTTACGATCTTTGGGAGCGGCGAACCAGAGGACTTCACAGCGGGCGAGGCGGACACGGCATGACCGAAGAGCAGTACGACTGGGCTTCACTGGGGATCGACACCACGACGCCGAGCATCGCCCGGACCTATGACGTGGTGCTGCGGGGCAAGGACAACTTCGAGGTCGACCGCGCCTTCGTGGCCGAGATCGTCAAGATCGTCCCCGAGATCTACGACGTGGCCACCTACAACCGGGAGATCCTCGGGCGCGGCGTGCGGTACCTGGCCGGCGAGGCGGGCCTGCGCCAGTTCCTCGACCTCGGCTCCGGGCTCCCGACCGTGCAGAACACCCACCAGGTCGCGCAGGCCACCGCTCCCGGCGCACGGGTGGTGTACGTCGACAACGACCCGATCGTCCTCGCGCACGGGCGGGCGCTGCTCGCCGAGAACACGGACACCACCGTCGTCACCGCCGACGTCCGGGAGCCGGAGAAGATCCTCGCGCACGAGGAGGTCCGCCGGCTCATCGACTTCGACCGGCCCGTCGCGGTGATGCTGGTCGGCATCCTGCACCATCTCCACGACGACGAGGGCCCGCAGCAGATCGTGGAGAGGCTGATGGACGCCGTGCCGTCCGGCAGCCACCTCTTCGTCACGGCCTTCTGCGCGTCCAGCCAGGAGGCGGTCGACGCCGAGGTGCAGTACCAGGGGCTCCTCGGCACGGGGCGGTTCCGCACCCCCGAGGAGATCACCCGCTACTTCGACGGCCTGGAGCTCCTCGAACCCGGCCTCGTCCCGCTGCCGCTGTGGCGGCCCGACGGCGCCGTGCCGGACGAGCTGAGCGTCGGCCAGCGCCTCATGTACGGGGGCATCGCCCGCAAGCCCTGAGCGCGTCGCCGTCCACCGGAGCCCAGGCCCTCCCGCCGCGCCCCTCACCTCGGGCTTGAACCGACCGGGAGCGCATAAGGTACCCATGGGGGGATTTTCCCCTGGGGTATCCGGGCGTGCGCCCTCGGAAGATTGTGAGGACGAAGATGGCGACCAGCGAGACCCCCACGCGCGGGTACACCGCCACCAAGGACCAGCTGCAGACCCGGCTGGCCCGGATCGAGGGGCAGGTGCGCGGCATCGACCGCATGGTCGACGAGGACCGCTACTGCATCGACATCCTCACGCAGATCAGCGCCGTCCAGGCCGCGCTGGACAAGGTGGCGCTCGGCCTGCTGGACGGCCACGTGCGGCACTGCGTCGCCGAGGGCGCCGAGGAGGGCAAGAGCGAGGCCATGTCCACCGAGCTGATGGCGGCCGTCGGCCGCCTCATGCGCCGCGGCTGACCCGTCCCCCTCCGGGGCGGTGGCGCCCCGGGCGGCGGGCGTCAGGAGGCGATCGACCAGGTGGCCAGGTCCGTCTCGTGCTGGCGCGTGAGGTGCCTGGCCCGCTGGGCGTCCGGGGAGTAGCGGTACCGCTCGGGGACGACCTGGGACGTCCGGTGCAGGCCCTTGAGCGTCAGCGTCGCGGCCAGGTCGGACGTGGGCAGGCCCGGCAGCCCGTACATGCGGCGGGCCCAGCGCGGCAGCGTCGCGACGACCAGCGAGCCGAGGGCGGGAGCGGCGAGCTTCAGCGGCAGCAGCCGGCGCGGGACGGCCGGGTTGAACATGCGGCGCAGCCCGGCGCGGGCCTCCCGGCACGCCCAGATCCGCCGCCGCATCTCCGCGTAGTACTCGTCCATCTCCGCGACCGTGGCGGGCACGTCCGCGGGATCGAGCCCGACGACGGCGGCGGCGCGGCGCTGCTCGTCCACGAAGGCGTCGGCGTCCCCGGCGGTCAGCGGCACACCGGCGCGGCGTGCCACGTCCAGGTACGAGTCGACCTCGCCCAGGTGGACCCAGAGCAGGTTCTCCGGGTCGTCGACCGGGAACGTCTCACCGGTGCGCATGTCGAGGCCGGTCAGCTTGGAGTGCAGCTTGCGGACCCTGCGGCCCACCCGCTCGACCTCCGCCTCCGTCCCGTAGGTGCGCACGCGGACGAACTCGACCGTCCGCCCGAGCCGCGCCCAGGCCGCGGAGGGGTCCATGAGCTCGGAGTTCTGCGCCGTGCCCCACATCGACCGCGGATGCAGGCCCTGCAGCAGCAGCGCCCTGATCCCGCCGACGATCAGCACGGGCTCGCCCATGACCCGCCAGGTCACCGAGCCGGGTCCGAACAACCCGTGGTCGGTGCGCTCCTCACCCGATTCGTCGTGCACGTCGACCGCCTTCCGTCGCCCCGGCCGGTGACCACCCGGCCGTGGTAACGGAAAACTTACCCCGGATTGACGCCCGCCACACGATCGGTCTCCGGGCGGGGGGACGACCTCCCGCACCCCCTGGCGGCAGCGTCAGTCCTGGTCATCGTCCTCGACGGCGTCGTCGTGCTCGCCGGCCTCGGTCTGCTCGGTGATCCAGGCGAGGTAGTCCATGCTGCCCGCCACGACGGGCGTGGCGATGATCTCCGGGGTGTCGTAGGAGTGTCCCTCGGTGATCAGGGTGGCCAGTTCCTCGAAGCAGTCGACCGAGGTTTTGAAGAGCACCATCCACTCCTCGGCCGACTCGATCTCGTCCTCCCACCAGTAGGTGCTGGCGATCGGGCCGACGAGCTGGGCACAGGCCGCGAGCCTCTCGGCGACCGCGGACTTGGCCAGCTCGGCCGCCTCGGCTCGGGAGTCGGTCGTCGTCGTCACCTGCACGTAAGAGTGGGCCATGGCACGACTCCTTCCCTTTCACCGTTCGCGCACGCCACCGGGCTGTTCCGGGGGGTGTGGGGGGTCGTCCCCCACAGGGAACCGGGCTGTTC
>NZ_SMKH01000125.1 GCF_004348515.1 Actinomadura sp. KC345
GTTCCTGCTCGCGCAGGTACTCCTCGAACTCCATCGAGTGGGCGGTCGGCAGGGTGATGATGCCGGGGTTGGCGTCCACGAGGAGTGTGCGGCGGCCGGTGGTGCCGGAGTGGGTGAAGACCATGGCGGTCGGTGGGAGTTCCTGAAGCTGCGGCGGTTCGACCAGGAGTTCGCGGAAGCGTTGCTTGCCTTGAGGGTCGTTGGCGCGGCGGTTGTCTTCGACCGTGCGTCCCCACGCGGTGGCGGAGCTGATGCCCTCTACGAGAGCCGAGTCGTCGGATGCGGGGGCAGGTAGGGGCGACCAGACCGGGTCGGTCAGGCCGTCGCCGTGGGGGCGGGCGAAGGCGACCGTGCTGGCGTAGGTCTCCCCCGCCACGTCGAACAGCGTCTCGCCTGCCGAGTCGGTGATCTCGGCTACGAGGAGGGGCTGGTCGGCGCCGATGTGCTCGGCGGCCACGCGGGCGTCGTCGGGGTTGCCCAGGCGCATGAAGCCGACGGCGGCGTGGCCGCGGCGGCCCAGGCGTTCGCGGACGTGGCCGGGGATCGAGCGGTACATGAGGACGAGGCCGGTTCCTGTGGCCTCGCAGGCGTCTATGAGGCGGTCCAGGACGTCGCCTCTGAGTTTCTCGGAGCCGCAGAGGAAGAGGGTGTGGTCCCAGCGGCCGCCGGGCGGGGACTCCCTGATCCGGTGCGTGAGGGCCGTTGTGACGTAGGTGCCGAGGATGCGGTTGGTGAGGACGCCGGCGCGGCGGTCCATCGACACCACGTGCAGGCGGGACGGGGGGAGCCGCACCGGTTCGGTGGCGAGCTTCTCCAGTTTGCGGAGCTGCGCTTCCAGGGCCCAGGCGCGGCGGACGACGATCCGGTCGGTGGCGTCCCGGCCGAACAGGGTCGCGATGCGCTCGACCTGCTCGTCGGTGAGCAGGCCGCGGCGGAGGTCGTCGCGCGGGTCGCCCACCTGGGCCAGGACGCGGAGCGCCGCGGTGATCCGCGGGATCGTCGTGTCGGGGCCGAGGACCTCGATGAGCCGTTCCAGGATCGAGTTGTCGAACGACAGGTCGCGGGTGCCGCCCTCCTCCTCGCCCGCGCTGACCACCAGCGACAGCACGTCGGCGAGCGCCTCGGGGCTCAGGCCGCGGGTGACGTCCAGGCGCGGCAGGTCGGCGGGCAGGACCCAGACGAGGGGGTCGTCGCCGCGGTCGGCGGCCAGGCGCAGGAGGTCGTGGGCGACCGCGCCCTCGGACAGGTCGATGACGGTGAGGCGGGCGCCTACGGCGAGGCGGGCCGCGCCCATGGTGGTGACGGCGGCGGACCATCCGGCGAGGGTGCCGCCGACGACGTCCACCCGGTCGACACCGGGCGGGACGGCCACCGGGTACCACTCGCGCTGGCTCTGGTAGGCCGACTGGCGGCGCTCCCACTCCGTCCGGGCCTTGGCGTACTCCTTCTCGGCCGCCGCACGCTCGCGCTCGCGCTCGGCGCGCCTGCGCTGCTCCGCGTCCTGTTCCTGCGCGATGCGCTCCCGAACGGCCCGTTCGTCCGTCCACAGCGAACCGCCGGTGATCCCGATGACGACCGCGCAGGCCAGCAGCGCCACTCCGGCGAACTGCCACGGGAGGACGCCGGCGACACCGCACAGCAGGAAGAGGACGACGCCGCCCAGCGCGCCGCCGAACACGACCCGCAGCGGCAGCGCCGCCATGTGCTCGCCCGGCTGCCGCGCCGGGGCCGGGGACGGCTCCGGGCCGGGCGGCTCGGGGCGGTCCGGGGGCGGCCCCGGGTCAGGATGCACCTGCGCGTAGCGCCAGCCCACGTAGACGCGGTCGGCCTGTGTGAGCCGCGCCATCGCGGACCCGCTCGCCATGTCCGTCACGTCGAGAGACCCCTGGGAGTCGCGGGAATGATTGGAACGCCTGGGGGTTGCCGGGTTGGTTTCCTACACAGCCCAGAGTAAAGACCTCGTGGCGTTCCCGCTTCTCGTTCGCCGGAACAGGCCCCCAGATGACCGATTGAACCCGTCAATTCGGTCACCGAGTCCACCTGCGGTAAAGATCGGACACCCCCGTTCCGGCCCACTGTCCGCATCCGGCCACTCGCGAGGGCGTGTCCCGGGGCCTCAGCCGGCGGGCGGCGCCTTCACGGGCATGAAGTCGTCCAGCTCCATGGTGGGGTGCGGGTACTTCCACTCGGCGCTGTCGAACGGCACGTACATGCCCTCCGGGGTCTCGGCCAGGAAGTAGTTGCCGTTCCACTGGTTGGGGTGCGTCACCGGCGAGTCCTGCGGGTACCTGGCGCCCAGGGCCTCGTACTTCACACCGACGCCGAACATGGCGTAGACGGCGGCGTCCACGAAGTTGAAGTGCTCGATGGAGCCGCGCAGGTGCGTGTCCTGGAGCAGCACACCGTGGACGCGGTCCCGGGCGAAGTAGAGCGAGCTCAGGTCCTTGACGACCTGGTTGAAGTCGTGTGCCCCGTCATGGTGGATCAGCGCCCGGGTCTGGGGTTCGGCGCGCAGCACGTTCGCCACATAGGTCGGCAGGTCACCGTGGAACATGCGGACACGCGTCGTCGCGCGCGGGAAGATGCGGCGCACCCGTTCACGGGCGAACTGCAGGAACACGGAGTTGGCGTCGACGAGATCGAGTTCGAGGCCCATGGGCTCGACGCACCCGGCGAGGACGGCGGCGGAGCCGCCCATGAAGACCCCGACGTCGACGAGCCTGGTCAGCGCGGCGTGCTCGCGCTCGACGCAGGCGAAGACGTCGAAGTAGTGCTGCACGCTGCACTGGTCCTCGTAGTCCAGCTTCAGCTCACCGGCCTGGGTGGCGATGCGGTCGAAGACCGCGTTGCGGCCCTTGAAGACCGACAGGTCCGCGTGGTGGCCGCTGAGGATCGGTATGCCGAGGACTTCGTGCAGGTTCTCGGCGTCGACCACAGCCGGGTCGGGTTCAAGGAACTTTCCCCAGGTCTCCTCGTGTATGGCCACGGTCCCGACGTAGTCCGTCATTTCCAGATACCTCTCTTCAGGCAGGTCTTCGGGGCGGCGGGGTTTCGCGGCGTCATCGCGGACGGCCGGGTGCTCTGCGGATACGGGCGGACAGCGCCCTGCCCAGCTCTGACACGGCCTCCCCCAGCTCCGGGTCCCGGACGGGCCGCCCGGCGGGCGCATCCAGGCGCTCCAGTTGCTGGCGCGTCGTGGCGGCCTCGGTCCTCGACCGGTCGAGTTCGGAGCGCAGCCGGGCGATCTCACGGTGTTGGGTGTTGATCTCCTCGGCGAGGCGGTCGGCGTCGTGTCTGTGGGCCTTTGCCTCGTATTCCAGTTGCAGGACGCGGGTGTAGAGGGCGATGCGGTTGTTCTCCATGGTCGCCAGGAGGCGGGAGGACGTGAGGGGGCGGAGGGCCTCGAAGATCTCCTCCGCGCCTGGGGCGGCCGGTCGGGCCAGGAGGCCGAAGCCGAAGACGGCGGGGACGATCTCCAGGCGCCAGCCGGCGGCTTCGGCCAGGGCGTCCTCCACGGCGGTCAGGACGCCGTTGCGGGGGCCGCCCGCGTGTGCGGCGAGCGTGAAGGCGCCGGCGCCGACGAAGCCGGCCGGGGTGACGTCGTCGTGCCAGACGGTCGGGCCGTCCTCGGTGACCGGGTGCCTGTCCTCGGGCGGCAGCGGGGACGGCTCGTAGTAGAAGTCACGGCGGCCGCACGGCCACAGGAGGTCGTTGAGGACGACCACCGCGCCGGGGGCGTTCTTCATGATCCACGCGAGTTCGGCGCGGACGACCGCGTAGTTGTGGTCGCCGTCCAGGACGTACAGGTCGGCCACGGGAAGCTCGCCCAGGACCTCCGGGGACAGGCCCTCCACCAGGTTCAGGCGCGGGTCCTCGGCGACGGCGGCGCGCAGGTCGTCGCCGGGGGCGGGCTCGACGCAGTGGACGGTCGCGCCGAGGTCGGCGTACAAGGTGCTGACCTGGCCGGACTCCACGCCCACCTCGACCACCGTGGCGATCTCGCGGTGCCGGAAGATCGTCTCGAACAGCTCGCGGAAGACCGACATGGAATGCAGCAGCAGCGGCTGCGCGCGGGCCGTCCGGGCCTGCGCGTGGGGATCGCCGGGCGAACCGGCTAATCCGAGCTCCGCCTGGTTCCCGGCGGGCGGGGGCTCATCGGGTGTCACCGATCTTCCTCCTGGCCACTCGTCCGGCCCCGGACGCGACGCCCTTGACGCCGGCCGACCGGTACTCCTCGCGGAGCCTCTCGGTGAGGCGGGCGGCCCGGGCGGACCGCTCGGCCTTCCTGTCGACCGGCATCCGCGGCGCCATGCCGGTCATCGACTGCGGGAGCATCGCGAACGCGATCGTGATCTGCCCGGACGACACCGCCGGGACCCCGGCGGCGCGGGCGAGCGGGAGCCACACCGCCGCGTACGGGGTGTCGAACTCCATCAGGTTGCCGCCGAGGTAGCGGCAGTCGGCGTAGTGCAGGCCGACGAAGTCCTCCGGCTTGTCCCAGCGCAGCACGTGCTCGCGGCGGCGGCCCCCGGCGATCACCTTGGCCTCGATCCAGTCGACCCGGACGATCGCGGGGCGGCCGGGGATCGCGAGGGAGATGTCGACGGTGTCGTGGTGCTCGAACGCGAGCCGGGCGAACGAGAGCCCGTTGTGGTTGATCCTGACCCGGCGCCGGATGGGCTCGTGCCACCGGTCGTCGGAGGTGCGGTAGCGGAGCCGCGTCTCCTGGGGCTCGCCGGACGGCTCGAACGCCTCCGGGGCGATGGCGCCCTCCGCGATGGCGCGTGCCATGGCGCCGAGGCCGGTGTCGGACGCGGCGAGCAGCGCGGGCCAGAACGAGTCGCGCATGTCCAGGTCGTCGAGGTCGCCCGGCGACAGGTACGGGACGGCGGGCTTCAGGTCGGCGGGCAGCAGGGTCGTGACCTGGGACGAGCCGAAGTTGTCCTCGTGCGTCCAGTTGCCGAAGACGGACGCCTCGTCGGCGGTGGGCGCCTCCAGCGCGGCCACCAGGATCCGCGCCAGCCGGTCCCGGGCCGCCCGCGGGCGGGCGAGGTCCGGCCACGCGCCGCCGGATGCCTCGGCGTACCTGTTCCATGTGCCCTGGAAGGCGAGGACGCCGTCCTGCACCGTCCGGCGCTCGGCGTTCTGCGACGGGGAGTCCGACGTCTCCGCCAGGACGGGCTTGCCGTCGTCGGTGAAGCCGATCAGCGAACCGCAGAGGGCGTTGACGCACTGCTCCACGATCTCGGGGCTGCGCGTCACGGTGGCGGCGACGTGGGCGGGGTGGCCCGCCTGCGCCAGGTAGCCCTCGGCGCGCAGCCCGGCCAGGTACACCTTCTCGGCGCGGTCGTCGGTGGCCAGGTACAGCCCGGACACCCGGACGTCGAGGCGCGCGATGTCCAGCGCGCGGGCGAGCAGGCGCTGGATCGTCCCGCCCCAGCCGAGGTCGACGAGCGTCAGCTCCCCCTCGGCCAGCGTCGCCGCGTCGAGCGCTCCGGCGTCCCGCAGCGACCTGATCATGCGCTCGCGGGCGGCGGTGACCGTCACCGCGATGCGGTTGCACAGGTGGGGCGTCTCGGTGAGCGCGCGGGCGACCCGGTCGGCGATGTCGCCGTTGTCGATGACGGTGTCCAGCTCGGTCGCGAGCCCGGGGACGTCGCCCGGCTGGAGCTCCAGGACCGACAGCGCCTGCCGGACCGTCAGCCGGTATCCGGTGCGGATGAACGCGTGCACCGCGTCGGTGTCGTGGGCGTCCAGGCCCGCGAGCGACGTCACGAACCGCGACAGCCAGACCGGCCTGGCCTCGACGTCCCAGCCGTGCGCCCGCGCGGCGGCGTTGATCATCCGGGACAGCAGCTCGCCCTCGCGCATCGAGCACCACAGCCGGCGGGTCCCGGCCTCGTGCGCCTTCATGGCGGCCCACTCCGCGAAGCCGGTCAGCACCGGGCCGAGGACGCCCGCGCCGTACCGCCACGCGACGTCCAGCGCCGAGGTGGTGAACGGGACGCCCGAGTGGACGGCCTTGGCGCGCAGGCTGGTGAGGCCGAAGTCGCCGTCCCGCTCGTCCAGGTCGGGGGCGTGGTCGCCGAAGGGCCGGACGGGCTCCTTCTCGCGCTTCAGCACCTCCAGGTAGGGCTCGTCGAGCCGGTGGTAGTGGACGGTGCGGATGCCCAGCTCCGCCGGCACCTCGTGGTCGGCGGTCTCGTGGTCGCCGACGTGCACGATCTGCTCGGGGCTGCGGCCCAGGTCGCGCAGCACGATCTCCCAGAGGCCGGACGCCTTGTCGGTGCCGTGCTGGTTCGAGCGGAAGATCCGCACGTCCTCCATCGGGCCCAGCTCGGGGCGGTCGAGCAGCAGCGCGAGCTGGTCCTCGGTGAAGTAGGTGTCGGAGACGAGGACGACCTGGATGTCCTGTTTCCGGGCGGCCTTCACGACCTCGGCGACGTCCAGGTCCACGACGGTGATCTCGCGTTCGAGGCGCAGCTCGGCCTCGACGAGCTGCTCAAGCGGCGCGGCGCCGAACACGCCGTCCGGCATGGCGCGCCAGATGTCGAAGAGGGAGACCTCGGTGCCGAGGGCGTCACGGCCGCGGCGGGCGGCCTTCTCGGCGCCGATCCGCATCCGGCGCATGGTCGCGTCCGTCACCCACGGCGGGCACAGGCCCGCGTCGCGCAGCCGGGAGCCGAGCAGCGCGAACGTGTCCGTGGGGCGCGGCACGCGGCGCCAGAGCACGGTGTCGAAGATGTCCAGGGACAGGACGGAGCACGTCCGGTCTGCGATGACGCGGTGGACGTTGTCGAGCAACGGGCATCCGGACTCCTGCTTGGTCAACGGCGCACCTCTCCCCTGGTCGTGCGACTTCCACCGCGGGGCGGGGCCGCGGCTCGGGACACCCTATCCACCGGTTTCTCCCTGTGCGGCCGGTGCCGGGACGCCCTCCGCGCGGCGGGCGGCGCGGTCCTCGCGCACCAGCCGGGCGGCCCCCCTGGTCTCCCCGTCGAAGATCACTCTGCCCTGCCGCATGGTAATCCCCCGGTCGCAGAGCCCGACGAGCATGCGGAGGTCGTGGGCGACGACGACCATCGTGCGGCCCTCGCCGCGCAGCCGGCGGATGCGGTCCAGGCACTTCTCCCGGAACGGCGGGTCGCCGACGGCCAGCGCCTCGTCGATCAGGAAGACGTCCGGGTCGGTGTGCGCCGCGATCGAGAACGCCAGCCGCATGAACATGCCGGACGAGTAGAACTTCACCTGGTCGTCCAGGAACCGCTCGACGCCAGAGAAGTCGACGATCGTGTCGAACTTCCGCTCGATCTCCGCCCGGGACATGCCGAGGATCGCCCCGTTGAGGTAGACGTTCTCCCGGCCGGTCAGCTCCGGGTGCAGCCCGGCGCCCACGTCGATCAGCCCGGCGACGCGGCCCCGGACCCGCACCGACCCCTCGTCGGGCTGCATGACCCCGGAGATGAGCTTGAGCAGCGTGCTCTTGCCCGAGCCGTTCAGCCCCATCAGCGCGACCGTCTCGCCGGGGTGCACGGTGAGGCTCACCTCGTCCAGCGCGCGGAACCTGTCCGACAGGCTCTGCCCGCGGAACGCGCGGACGCTCATCTCCTTGAACGAGCGCGCGTGCCGCAGCGTGAAGTTCTTCGTGACGCGGTCGATGACGATCGACGGCGCGGGCGGCGGGTGAGGCAACGGACTACAACTCCTGTGCGAAGCGCCTCTGCATGCGCGTGAACACCGCGTGCCCGGCGAGGAACACCATCAGGCTGGCGGACAGGGAGACGCAGGCGCGGGCGTACAGATCGGGCGGGAACGCGAAGTCGCCGCCGGTTCCGGGATACCAGAACGCCTTCTGGAACAGGGACACGGCGCTGACGAGCGGGTTCGCGAGGTACACGTCCAGGACCCAGCCGGGCGCGTGCGACTGGACGTGCGTCCACGGGTAGATCATCGGCACCGACCAGGTGACGACGATCATCAGGATGTCCACGGCCTGCTCCAGGTCGCGGAAGAAGACGTTGACCGCCGCGCACAGCAGGCCGAGGCCGAACCCGAGCACGGCGATGATCGCGAACCCGAACAGGGCCGCGGCGAGCGCCTCCGGTGTGGGCCGCCACCCGGAGACGACGGCCGCACCCAGCAGGATCATCAGCCCCGGAAGGAAGTGCACCAGCGAGACCAGCATCGACGCCGTCGGGAACAGCTCCCGGGGCAGGAACACCTTCCGGACGAGCGGCGCGTTCCCGGTCACCGAGCGAGTGGTCGAGTGCAGCGTCTCGGTGAACAGGTGGACCAGCACCATGCCCGAGAACAGGTAGACCGCGAAGTCCTCGATGCGGCGGTCCATGCCGAGGAAGACGCCGATGACGAAGAAGTAGACGGAGAAGTACACCGCCGGCCGGACGTAGGACCAGCCGAGGCCCAGCAGCGACCCCTTGTAGCGGGACCGCAGCTCCCGGCGGACGAGCAGGCGCAGCAGGTACTTGTTCCGGAACGTCTGCCGCAGCCCTCCCTCGCCGCCGGGCGGCTGGAGCCCGTCGTCCACCGGGGTCGGCGTGGCCGTCATTCTCGCGGGCCTCCGGGATCGGCGTCTCCGGCGGCGCCATCGTGCCCGCCGGCGGCGGCCTCGAACGTCGTGCGCCACGCCTCCGGCGAGGCGATCTCGGCCATGGCCGCCCGGTACCGGACGGCGAGCTCGGGCCACTCCCGGCTGAGGCGCCCGTGCAGCAGCGACGTCCGCTTGAGCAGCCGCCTGAAGCGCTCCGGGTCGCGCTGGTACCAGGCGACCTTCGTGCCGTCGGCGGACGAGACGAGCGCGCTGTCGACCTGCGCCAGCAGGCTCCAGTGCCGGTCGATGTGCGGCACGACCGCCTGCGGGTTGGCGCGCGTCCCCGGCTCGACGGGGCGGAGCTGCTTGACGGTGCCGAGCATCGCGCTCGCCAGCACGTTCACCGTGCCGCGCGGCGGCTTGAACGTGCGTCCGCGCTTGGGCGGCCGCTTCCGGCGGACCTGCGGGAACTCCTCGTGGCTGACGCGGTTCTGGGCGTCGGGGAAGGCGGCCCGGAACGCCATGATCTCGGGCAGCTTCGTGGAGATGCCGGCGTGCATGTGCTCCGGTCCGGTCAGCACGTCCTCGATCGCCGACAGCATCAGCTCGGCCGTCGAGTACTGCATGGCGAGCGCGTGCTTCACCGAGATGATGAAGCTCTCCTTGACGAGGTTGCCGCCCCGCTCGTAGGGCGAGTGCATCAGCGCGGTGACCAGCCGGTTGCGCTCGTGGAAGTACGCCTGCCAGTCGATGCCGTCGTCCTTGTCCTGCCAGGGGACGTGCCAGGCCGCCATGCCCGGCAGCGACACGGTCGGGAAGCCCGCCTCGCCCGCGCGCACGCAGTACTCGGCGTCGTCCCACTTGATGAACATCGGCATGGACAGGCCGATGTTGCGCACGACGTCGACGGGGATGAGGCACATCCACCAGCCGTTGTAGTCGACGTCCACGCGGCGGTGCAGCCAGTCCGTCTTGCGCAGGCTCCCCGAGCTGGTCTTCGCGCGGGGGTTCGGGTTCGGCGGTACGGCGAAGTCGTGCTCGCGCTTGGTGTGCGCGGCCTCCTCCCACCACCAGCGGTAGCGTCCGATCGTCTCGCCGTAGGCGTGCAGCTGCGAGCGGGCGAACAGGTTGAACATGTGCCCGCCCACGATCGTCGGCGTCCGGGCGAAGTCGGCGAAGTTGACCGCGCGCAGGACGCCCTCGGTCTCGGTGACGACGTCGTCGTCGAGGAGCAGGACGTAGTCGCTGGCGCCCGCCTTCAGCGTCTCGTCCATCGCGCGGGAGAAGCCGCCGGAGCCGCCCAGGTTGCCCTGCTCGATCACGCGGAGCTTCGCGCCGAGCACGGCCGACGCGCGCTCGAAGTCCGCGTCGTCGCGGACGCGCTGCGTGCCCTGGTCGACGACGTAGATCGCGTCCACCACGTCGAGGACCTCCGGCGCCCGGCCGAGCGCCAGGAGCTGGTCGACGCAGAACTCCGGCCGGTTGAACGTGGTGATGCCCAGGCTGACACGGCCCTGCCTGACCCCGTGATCACCCCCGTGCTCACCGGCCGGGGCGGCGCACCAGTCGGCCCGCTCAAGGACGGCCTCGGCCTCGCCGGCGACGATGTCCATCCAGTACCAGCCGCCGTCGATGAACGGGCTGAGCGTCAGCCGGAACGTCTCCTCCTGGGAGGCGGCGGAGTCGATCCGGACGGAGTCGACGCGCTGGATGTGGCCCTTCGCGCTGGACCTGTAGACGATCACCGTGCCCTGGCCGCGCGCCCGGACCCGCAGGACCACCTCCTCCACCGACGTCCAGCGCCGCCAGTAGCTGGCGGGGAACGCGTTGAAGTAGGTGGCGAACGAGGCCCGCCGCCCGACCGGCACGACCACGCTGCGGCGGCCGACGTCCTCGGCCGGGCCGGCGAGGAGACCGTCCTCGACGGCGGTCTCGGCGGCCAGCGCCTCCGCGCCGCGGCCGATCTCGCCCTCGACGTACAGCTTGAGGACGTCGAGGTCGCGGTCCACGGGTATCACGATCCGCTGGAGGACGCGCATGTCCGGGGCCGGGGGATTCGCGGCGGGGTCGTTCTCGTCGGGTCGGCTCACTCGTCCACACCTCCGCTTATAAGACGCGAACCCCCGGCGAAATGGGGACGCAGTTTGTTGTCGACCATGCTGAGCGCGCTGGCGATCGCCATGTGCATGTCGAGATACCTGTAGGTGCCGAGCCGGCCGCCGAACAGCACGCCGTCCTCGCCCCGCGCCAGATCGCGGTAGGCGAGCAGGCGGGCGCGGTCGCCGGCGGTGTTGACCGGGTAGTAGGGCTCGTCGCCGCGCGCGGCGGCCCGCGAGTACTCCCGCATGATGACGGTCCTGTCGGACGGGTAGCTCTCGCGCTCGGGATGGAAGTGCCGGAACTCGTGGATCCGGGTGTAGGGGACGTCCTCGTCCGCGTAGTTCATGACGGGCGTGCCCTGGAAGTCGCCGGTCGGCTTGACCTCCATCTCGAAGTCCAGCGTCCGCCAGCCCAGCTCGCCCTCGGCGTAGCCGAAGTAGCGGTCCAGCGGTCCGGTGTAGACGACGGGGACGTTGCCGACCACGTCGTCGCGCAGGTCGAAGAAGTCGGTGCCGAGCCGGACCTCGATGCGCGGATGGTCGGCCATCCGCTCCAGCCACGGGGTGTAGCCGTCGACCGGCAGGCCCTCGTGGGTGTCGCCGAAGTAGCGGTTGTCGAAGGTGTACCGCACCGGCAGCCGGGTGATGATCTCCGCCGGGAGGTCCCGCGGGTCGGTCTGCCACTGCTTGGCGGTGTAGCCGCGGATGAACGCCTCGTACAGCGGCCGTCCGATGAGCGAGATCGCCTTCTCCTCCAGGTTGGAGGGATTTCTCACTTCGGCGGCCTGCCCGGCGATCAGCGCCCGCGCCTCGTCGGGGGTGAAGGACCGCCCGAAGTACTCGCAGATGGTGCCGAGGTTGATCGGCATGGAGTAGACGCGGTCCTTGAACGTGGAGTACACGCGGTGCCGGTAGCCGGTGAAGGCGGTGAACCGGTTCGCGTACTCCCACACCCGCTCGTTGGACGTGTGGAACAGGTGCGCGCCGTAGCGGTGGACTTCGATGCCCGTCTCCGGCTCGGCCTCGCTGTAGGCGTTGCCGCCGATGTGGCCGCGCCGGTCGAGGACCAGCACGCGCAGCCCGAGTTCGGCCGCGCAGCGTTCGGCGACCGTGAGCCCGAAGAATCCGGAGCCGGCCACCACGAGATCAACATTCAATGGACGGCGACCATCCATCCCGTGCGGGGGAGCGGAAGACCGGCCCGTGCGCAACGCCGACCGGTCCATATGTACAGATTGCGGCTAAGATACCGGGCGTTCGAACGGTACCGGCGAAGGAATCCAAGGTTCGCGGTGGCCCCACCCACTCCCGGCGGCGCGACGCCGAGCGCGGCGCGCCGCGCGATCTTCCTGCACGTCGGGGCCGCGAAGAGCGGCACGACGTTCCTGCAGCTCGTCCTGTGGAACAACCGGGAGCGGCTGCGCGAGCGGGGCGTCCTCTTCCCGGGCGAGGACTTCGCCGCCCACGTCAGGGCCGCCTTCGACCTGCGGCGGACGTTCTTCCTCGGGGCATCGGACCCGAAGACCCGCGGGGCCTGGCGGACGCTGGTCGACGAGGCCCGGGACTGGCCCGGGAACACGATCATCTCGCAGGAGCTGTTCGCGCCGGCCCGGCCCGCCTGGGTCCGCGAGGCCATGGCCGACCTCGATTTCGCCGACGTCCACGTGGTCTTCACCGTCCGCGACCTCGGCCGGCAGATCCCGGCGCACTGGCAGGAGGACGTCAAGAACCGGTTCACGACCTCGTTCACCGAGTTCGTCGCGGCCCTGCGGCGGCAGGACTGGCGCACGTTCGAGACCGCCCGCCTGTTCTGGGGGTTGCAGGACCCGGTCGCCGTGCTCGGGCGCTGGGGCGCGGACCTGCCGCCCGAACGCGTCCACGTCGTCACGCTGCCGCCGCCCGGCGCCCCGCGGGACCTGCTCTGGCGGCGGTTCTGCGCCGCCACCGGGCTCGTCCCGGACGACTACGACCTGTCCCGGACGTTCGCCAACCAGTCGCTCGGCCTGGCCGAGACCCAGTTCCTGCTGCGGCTCAACGAGGCGCTCGACGAGCGGATCGGCTGGCACGCCTACAACGAGGACGTCAAGCTCTTCCTCGCCCAGCAGATCTTCGCCCCCCGGCCGTCCACCGCCAGGATCGAACTGCCCGCCGAGCACGTCCCCTGGGCGACCGAGCGGTCCGTCGAGACCGTCGAGGCGCTGCGCGCGGCCCGCTACGACGTGGTGGGCGACCTGTACGACCTGATGCCGGGGCCCGCGTCCGGCCCCGCGGTCGGCAGGGCGCCCGCGCCGCCGCCCGACGAGCCCCGCTGGGCGGAGATGGCCGATGCCGGCGTCGATGCCATCGCGGCGCTGCTCCGGCGCGTCCAGGAGACGGAGGACCGCGCCGGGTCGCCGCCCGGCGCGGACGTCCCGTTCCCTGACCGGCTCGACGCGCTCCGGGAGGAGTCCGCCGGACTGCTGGACGTCACCGGGCGGCTCGCCCACGACGCCGCCCCGCTCGTCCAGAGGGCGATGGACAGCGCGAAAGACCGCTATCCGGCGGCGCGGCGGCTGCGCTGGGCGTACCGGAAGATCCAGGCCAGGGCGGGACGGTCCGAGGCGGAGACGAGGACGAGGTGAGTGCGCTCATGGACGACCGGCGCGACGACCGGGGGGCCGGCAAGTCCGTCTACCTGCACATCGGGGCGCCCGCGGGCGAGGCGGCCTTCCTGCACCGGGCCCTGTGGGCGAACCGGCGGCGGCTCGGCGACGCCGGAGTCCGCTACCCGGTCGCCGGGCCGCAGGAGCACTTCGCGGCCGCCATGGACCTGCGCGAGTCGAGCTGGGGCGGGCGCCGCGACCCGGACTGGGACGGCGCGTGGGACCGCGTCGTCCGGCGGGCCCGCGACTGGGACGGCCCCACGGTCGTCTTCTCCCAGGGACTGCTGGCCGGGGCGACCGAGCAGCAGGTGAAACGGGCCGTGGCGGCGCTGGAGCCCGCCGAGGTCCACGTGATCTTCGCGACCCACGACCTGGGCTGGCAGCTGATCCTGGACTGGCAGGAGCAGCTCCGGCACACCCACACCATCACGTTCGAGCGCTTCGTCGACGACCTGGTCGCGCGCGGCATCGACGCGCCCGAGCCGTACGGGGAGATGTTCTGGGGCCTGCACGACCCGGTGCGGGTGCTGGGGACGTGGTCGTCGGCCGTGCCGAAGGAGCGCGTGCACGTCCTCACGCTGCCGCCGCCGGACGGGAGCCCCCGCCCGCTGTGGGACCGCTTCCTCGCCCTGACCGGCATCGACGCCGCGGTCTGCGACATCGGGGGGATCCCGGCGGGCGAGCCGCTCCCGGCGATCGAGGCCGAGCTGCTCCGCCGCCTGAACGAGAAGATCGGCCCGGCGATGCGCCGCGACTACCAGCGCATGATCCGCGAGCACCTGGCCGGGCACTGGCAGGCGAAGGCGGACGGAGCCACCGGCCGTACTCGGATGGGCCTGCCCGCGCGTCATACCGAGTGGGCGGCGAACCGGACCCGGGACCTGGCCGAGTCCCTGCGCGCCTCCGGGTACGACGTGGCCGGCGACCTCTCCGAGCTGACGACCGCGCCGGATCCGGGGCCCCGCATGCTCCCCGGCGACGTCCCCGAGGAGCTGATCGCGACCGCGTCCGTGGGCGTGGTGGCGCACCTGCTGGAGGAGCTGACGTTGGCGCACGAACGCATCGGCCTCGCCCACCTGCACAGCGAGATGGAGGGCGTCCGGGAGAACCTGGACCGGCTGCTGGAGGCCGCCGCGTCCCCCTCGCCGGGCCTGCAGCGCGCCGCCCGGCGCGCCACCGGGAAGCGCAACCCGTGACGGCGGACCCGGGGGCGCCCGGCCTGGTCGCGGCGGTGGTCGTCACCTACAACCGGCGCGAACTCCTGGACGAGGCGCTGACCGCGCTCGGCGCGCAGACGCGCGTCCCGGACCGGATCGTCGTCGTCGACAACGCCTCCGCGGACGGCACCGCGGAGATGGTCAGGGGCCGCTTCCCGGACGCGGACCTGCTCACGCTGCCCCGGAACGTGGGCGGAGCCGGCGGGTTCGGCGCGGGCATGGCCCGCGCCCTGGACGGCGGCGCCGGCCTCCTCTGGCTGCTGGACGACGACACCGTGCCGGAGCCCGGCGCCCTCGAAGCGCTGCTGGCCGCGAGGGAGAGGGCCACGGCGGACGGCGAGCCGCCCGCGCTGGTGGCCGGCCGCGTCGTGTGGACCGACGGCCGCGACCATCCGATGAACACGCCGCGCCGCAAGCCCGGGGCGACCGCCGCCGAGTCGGCGATCGCGCGTGCGGCGGGCTGCGTGCCGATCCGCTCGGCGTCGTTCGTCTCCGTGCTGGTGGACGCGGAGGCCGTCCGGGCGCGCGGGCTGCCGGTCGCCGACTACTTCCTCTGGAACGACGACTTCGAGTTCACGACCCGGCTGCTGCGCGGCCGCCGCGGGGTGCTGTGCCCCGACAGCGTCGTGGTCCACAAGACGAGGGAGTTCGGCGGGGCGGACGCCGACCCGGGCGACCGCTTCTTCTACGAGGTCCGCAACAAGATCTGGCTGTTCACCGGCAGCCCCGGGCTCGCGCCGCCGGAACGCGTCCTGTACGCGGGATCGACGCTCCGCCGCTGGTCGCGCACGTTCGCCGCCTCCTCCGACCGGACCGTGCTGCGCCGCGCCATGCTGCGCGGGCTGCGGAAAGGGCTGTTCACCCGGCCGAGGCCGACCGCCGCGCTGCTGCGCGAGGTCGGCGTGCAGGTGCCGTCCGATGGTCGGGACGGCTAGCCCGCCGCGGGAGCGGACCGCCCGGCCGGAGCGATGGCTCGACGGGCGGGCGATGCCGCTCGTCCCGGCGGCCGTCGCGCTCGCCGTGGCGCTGGCCGGCATCCGCGGGCCGTCCTACTGGCTGGACGAGGCCGCGACCGTCAGCATGGCCGGCCGGCCCGTGCCGGAGATGCTGCGGGCCTTCGGAAACCTCGACCTCGTGCACGCTCTCTACTACCTGATGCTGCGGCCGTGGGCCATGGTGTTCGGCACCGGGGAGCCGGCCCTGCGGGTGCCCAGCGCCCTGGCGGCGGCCGCGGCGGCGGCGGGGGTGGCGGTCATCGGCCGGCGCTGCCTCGGGCCGGGTACCGGGCTGCTGGCCGGGCTGGTGTACGGCGCCTCGGTGTCCGTCTGCCGGTTCGCCCAGGAGGCCCGCCCGTACGCGATGGTGGCGGCGGTCGCCGTGCTCGCCACCTACCTGCTCATCAGGGGCATGCGCGAAGGGGAACGGCACCCGTGGGCCTGGTTCGCCGGATACGGCGCGGCCGTCGCCGTCCTGGGGCTGCTCAATCTCAACGGCCTCTTCCTCGTCCCCGCGCACGGCATCACGCTGCTTCTGGCGCGGACCGGCGCCCCCAGGACGTGGGTGCGCTGGCCGGTCGTCACAGGTCTCACCGGCGTGGCCCTGCTCCCGTTCGCGCTGGCGGCGCAGGATCAGAAGTTCCAGGTGGAATGGCTCACGGAGCCGTCCTGGGCGACGGTGTGGACGCTGGTGCAGTTCATGGCGGGCGGCCGCCGGCTGGTCGCGCCCGTGGTCGCGCTGCTGGTCCTCGGCGCGGTCACCGGGCGCTCGCCGCGCGCGGCCGAGCCGGCCTCGCTCGCCGCCGTGGCGGCGCCGTGGCTGGTGGCGCCCCCGGCGCTACTGCTGCTCGTGTCGGTGCTCGCCGAGCCCATGTTCACGTACCGGTACGTGGTGTTCAGCCTGCCCGCCCTGGCCCTGCTGGTCGGCGCGGGCCTGGCCCGCCTCGCCGCCCTCGGACGGCCCGCCGCCGGCGCCGCCCTGCTGGCGGTCGCAACCGCGGCGGTGGTCGTCCCGACCCTGCCGGAGCACGCGGCGATCAGGCGGCAGGACAGCAGGCTCGACGACCTGCGGACGCCCGCGGACATCGTCCGCGACCGGGCGCGGGACGGCGACGCCATCCTCTACCTCGCGGGCGTCGTGCGGTGGAACGCGTCCGCCTACCCGGACGCCTTCGGCCGGCTCCGGGACATCGGGATGCGCGAGGACCCGGTGAGCGCCGCGAACCTGAAGGGCCGCGACAGGTTCCCCCGCGATCTCCGGGCGCCGCTGCGCCGCGAGCCCCGCCTGTGGGTGATGGGCAGCAGGTCGCTCGGCCGCCCCCTCGAACCCCCGGTGGTGCGGCGGAACCAGATCGTCCAGGAGTCGGGGCCGTGGCGGATCGCGGGCCACTGGAACTACCGCGGCGGCAACATCACCCTGTACGTGCGGACGGCGCCCTACCGGACCTCGAAGTAGTCGACCTGCCCCATGCCGCCGCCCAGCCTCCAGAAGCTCAGGGTGTTCCAGCCCGCGGACAGCTGGACCTCCGCCTCGGCGGACTTCCAGTCGGCGCCCTCCGTGGCGGGCAGCCGCAACGACGTCGCGGCGGAGCCGTTCGCCGACAGTTCCAGATGGGAGTCGCGGCCGGAGCGGTTGGCGTACCGCGCGCTCACCGAGTACCGGCCGGCGGCGGGCGCGAACACGGGGACGTCCACCCGGCAGTCGTCGCGGGTGAACGGGCCGATCGCGGTGCCGCCCGACGCGTGCTCCCGTCCCAACGCGGCGACGCAGCCGTTCAACCGCGCCCGTTCCGCCTCGTACCGGACCGGGACGCCCCGGACGGCGGGCCGCGCCCCGTCCCATCCGAGCCGGGCGACGTACATGCCGCGGGTGACCGCCGAACCGCCGTGGTAGCCGAGGATGCCGTGGAAGACCAGGTAGTCGCCGCTCTCGTCGGTGAGGACGTCCGCGCTGCCCGGCCCCTGGATCCCGTTCCCGTACCCCTCGGTGGACTGCAGCGGCGCGGCGGCCTTCCGGTACGGCCCCTCGATGGACGGCGCCACCGCGTAGCGGGTCTGGTAGTTCGCCTTGAAGTACCAGCCGGCCGAGTACAGCAGCACGTACCGGCCGCCGCGCCGAACCAGGTCGGGCGCCTCGACCAGGACGGGCTCCCCCGCGCCGCGGGCCATGATCTGCTTCGGCGCGCCGGCGAGGCTCAGCCCGTCCGGGTTCAGCCTGACCAGGTGGATCGCCGCCGTCTTCCGGTCGTCGGTCTTGTAGAGGAGATAGCGGGTGCCGTCCGTCTCGATGTAGGACGCCGCGTCGATCGCGCCGCCCCTGTCCAGCGGGCACACCAGCGGCCCGCCCTCCAGGGGGACGAACGGGCCCGCCGGTGAGGACGCCGTGGCGGCGCCCACGCACTGGTGCGCGCTGTCCTTGCGGCGCGCGGTGAAGTAGAGGAGGTACGAACCGGACCCGCCGCGCGGCGGGACGACCTCGGGTGCCCACGTCCACCCGCCGGCGGCCCACGCCGGGAGGTGCGCGAGGCCGTCCCCCAGCGACAGCCGCCAGGGCCCGGTCGGCGACGGGGCCGTCGCGACCGGCATGTCGGCCTGCCCGTTGTTCGTGCCGTACGCGAAGTACGTGCGCCCCACCTTGATCACGGTCGGGTCGGCGAACGACGACTCGATCACCGGCTCGACGGGCGAGTAGCCCGCCGGGTCGATCGGCGCCGGGGTCCCCGCGGGGCTCGCCATCGGCGGCCCGGACGCCCCGCCGGAGTCCCGCGCGCTCGCGGCGCCCTCCCCGTCCGGGGACACGGCGAGGCCGACGACCAGCGCCACCAGCGCGGTGATCGCGGCTCCGGCGACCGCCTGCGCCAGCGCGACCGGCCTCCACGGCGCCCCGCCCATCCTCATAGCACCCCGCATCATGCCAATAACCGGCACTGAACGACGAACCGTCCTCTAGTACGCGAATCGATCCGGGGGTGGTTACCCTGGCCCGGAGCGGCATTCCTACGGAGAGGCGGACGTTGATCCGACACCGGCGGCTCGCGGCCGTCCTCTGCCTGGTCACCGCGCTCGCCATGAGCGGTTGCTTCATGCACCCGCCGGGCCCGTCCGGCGGCTCGGAGCGGTCCACGCCCCCGAAGAGGCCGAACATCGTGTTCGTCCTCACCGACGACCTCTCCTGGAACCTCGTCAAGCACATGCCCCAGGTCCTCGGGATGCAGAGGGACGGGCTGACGTTCGACGAGTTCCTCGTCGCGGACTCGCTGTGCTGCACGTCGCGGGCGACGATCTTCACCGGCAAGTACCCGCACAACACCGAGGTCCGCACCAACTTCCCGCCCGACGGCGGCTTCCAGGTCTTCAAGGAGAAGGGCAACGAGGAGGCGTCGTTCGCGCCGTTCCTGGAGAAGGCCGGATACCGCACCGCCCTGCTCGGCAAGTACATGAACGGCTACCACCCGAACGACACCCAGGGCACTACCACCCCGTACGTACCGCCGGGCTGGACCGAATGGCAGGTCGCCGGGAATGGCTACGCCGAGTACAACTACAACCTGAACGAGAACGGCCGCATCGTCCCCTACGGGCAGCAGCCGCACGCCTACCTGACCGACGTGCTCGCGAACAAGGGGATCGAGTTCATCAAGCGGGCCTCCAGATCGTCGAAGCCGTTCTTCGTCGAGATCTCGACGTTCGCGCCGCACGGGCCGTTCATCCCCGCGCCGAGGCACGCCGGCCTGTTCGGCGACCTGAAGGCGCCGCGGCCGGCCTCGTTCAACGAGGCGGACATCCGCGACAAGCCGTCCTGGCTCCGGTCGCGCCCGCCCCTGGGCGCACCCGCGGTCAAGCGCATCGACGAGGGCTTCCGCGACCGGGTCCGCATGGTCCAGGCGGTGGACGAGATGGTCGGCCGGATCCGGACGACCCTCGAGGAACTCGGCCGCGACCGCGACACCTACCTGGTCTTCGGCTCGGACAACGGCTTCCACCTCGGGGAGCACCGGCTCGCCGGAGGGAAGATGACCCCGTACGACAGCGACATCCGCGTGCCGTTCGTCGTCACCGGCCCCGCGGTCCCCGCCGGACGCCGGGTCGAGGAACCGGCGCAGAACACCGACCTGGCGCCGACGTTCCTGGACCTCGCCGGCGTCAAGCCCCCGGCCGCGACCGACGGCCGCTCGCTCGCCCCGTTCCTGCGCGGCGGCACCCCGCGGGACTGGCGGCAGTCGGCCCTGATCGAGCACGTCAAGCCGCCTCCGTCGCCGCACGACCCCGACCGCCAGGACTCCGCGCCCGGCGCCCCGACGACCTACAACGCGCTCCGCACCCGCGAAGTGCTGTACGTGGAGTACGAGAACGGGGAGCGCGAGTACTACGACCGAACCCGCGACCCCCAGGAGCTCGACAACATCTATGGGAGACTGCCGGAACAGCGGCGGCGGCAGCTCTCGGACCTGCTGTACGCGCTGACCCACTGCTCGGGCGCGGACTGCACGACGGCCGGCCGGGCCCGCTGAGGGCATTCCGTCCCCTATGCGCCGCTATCATCGCTGTCTGACCGTGGATGCGCGGCGATGCGTCCACACGAACCGATGCTGGGAGAGCGGGTGTGACAGCTACCGGAAAGCCCGATGACGACCACGAGGTGGAGCGTCCCGAACCCGGGCAGCCGGCCCAGCCCCCGCCACCCTCGCAGTGGCTGGACGACCAGGAGCCCTCCGCGTTCGAGCTGCTCCCCGAGGACGACCCCGAACCGGACGACCTCGAGGACACCGACGACCCGGAGCCCGGCGCCCCGGAGACCGGCCCCCCGATGGACGACGCGGAGGGCGCGGTCGGCGACCGTACCCTGAGCGACCTCACGATCTCCGACTACCGGCCGGAGACCGACACCTCGGAGATCACCCCTCCCCCGGTGGACGACGCGGAGGACGACCGCACCCTCAGCGACTTCACGATCTCCGACTACCGGCCGGAGAGCGGCGCCTCGCAGACCGCCGAACCGGTGGACGACGCGGAAGACGACATCGCCGAACGCACCGTCAGCGACCACACGCTCGCCGACTTCAGGCCCCGCGAGTCGACGCACACCATGATCCTCCCCGGCCGCAAGGCCCCGGCGGGCGGCAACGACCCGCAGCAGGACACGGGGGAGGAGACCCGGCAGGAATCACCGCAGCCGGCGGCTCCGCCTCCCGCCACGTCCACCGACATTCCGGCACAGGCGTCCCCGTACAGCCAGGAGTCCGCCGAAGTCACCCGCGCGGAGCGTCTCCCCCCGATGCCTCTGCAGCAGCCGCCTCCGCCGCCGCAGAGCCCCCCGGCGCACGAGCCCTTCCCGTACGCGCAAGAGATCCCGGACGCACCCGCCCCGGCGCACGAGCCCTTCCCGTACGCGCAGCAGATCCCGGACGCACCGGCCCCGGCGCACGAGCCGTTCCCCTACGCGCAGCAGATCCCGGGCCCGCCGAGCCC
>NZ_SMKH01000126.1 GCF_004348515.1 Actinomadura sp. KC345
GCCCTGCTGCGGGGAGGTGACCGGTGGGGGAGGAAGGGACTCCTCCTCGGGAGGTGAGATGTGGCAGGCGAGCCACAGCATCTCGCTCAGCTCGCGGGCGTCCGGCGGCGGCCCGACCGCCCCCAGGACCTCCCGGAACCGGTCAATCGTCATCGATGGGACCGGTCAGGTACGGCATGATCTGGTCGGCGAGGGCACGGCGGTCCTCGGCGTCGGCGTGGCGGCACAGGTAGACGGCGTTGAGGAGCTGGTCGGTCGCCAGCGTCCCGGACGCGGACCGTTCGAAGAAGCGCCGGACGAGGTCGTCGCTCTGGTCGGCGAGCGGCCCGAGGTGCTCGCGGACGATCGCCGACAGCTCCGCCTCGCCCGAGGGCTGCCGCAGCTCGACGGTGACGCAGCGCCGCAGGAACGCGGGCGGGAACTCCCGCTCGCCGTTGCTGGTCATCACGACCAGCGGGAACGCGTTGCAGCGGACGGTCCCCGCGGTGACCGTGACGCGGGCCCCGGGCCAGTCGAGCGGAGCTCGTCCTTCGGATGGCGGTGGGTGGGGGCTGGAGGACGGTCCGTCCGCGGTCATGACCTTCGCGGAGGGCTCGGCGCGGCGGGTCAGCTCCGGGACCTCGTACTCGCCCTTCTCGAAGATGGTGAGGAGGTCGTTGGGGAGGTCGATGTCGCTCTTGTCGATCTCGTCCACCAGCAGCACGCGGGGACGGCCATAGGGAAGCAGGGCGGTCCCCAGCGGGCCGAGCCGGATGTAGCGCCCGATGTCCTCCACGTCGGGCGCCTCGTCGCGTCCGGCCGCGTAGAGGCGCGTCAGCGGGTCGTACTGGTAGAGACCGTCGCGCAGCGTCGTCCGGCTTGTGATCGGCCAATGCAGTACAGGTCCGAGCTTCAGTTCATGGGCCACCGCATAGGCCAGCGTCGATTTCCCCGTGCCGGGCGGCCCCGTCACCAGCAGCGGACGACGCAGATACAGGGCGGCGTTGACCTGCTGCACGGCATCGTCGGACGGCCGGTAGGTGGTCGCATGGTGCACGTTCCCCGAAGGGCCCTTCGGCGACCGCAGTACAGGCTTGCCGCCGAACGCGCGCCAAGGCGGCGGAGGAGGCAGGCGGTCGATGCCGTCGTGCGGGCGACGGCTCCCGGTGTAGAGCAGCCAGTCGGGCACCTATACCTCCATGGCGAGCGGCGGGTCGGGCAGCCGGGACGGATCGTCCCACAGCAGGGTCAGCTCACGGCCGCAGTGCGGCTTGTCCTTGGGGACGAGCAGCGCCTCCTTGCGGAGGGCGAGCGCGACCCGGGGAAGGTCGCCCGGGTGCTTGTCGCCCACCGCGGTGGTCAGCTCGTCGAGAACGCGATGCCCGCGGCAGGTGTCGTGCGCGGAGGCGTCGCACGGCGTCCGCGTCCACAGCATGACGGGGATGCCGTTGTTGAGCGCGGCCGTCAGCCAGCTCTTCACCGGACGCGACCCGTACACGAGCACGCAGAAGTCGACGTTGGCCTCCAGCCAGTCCTGGAAGTGGCTGCCCTTGCGCGGCGCGTCGCACGCGATCGGGCGCGGGTCGCTGCGTCCGCGCTCGTTCAGCAGCCGCCACCGGTGGTGGGCCTGGTCGCGCCGGATCGAGTCGGGGCGCAGCCGCTCCACGTCCCGCACGACCACCGGGTACTTGCGCATCTGGATCCTGTTGCGCGGGTCCAGGTACCACTGCTCGAACGGCTTGCCGAGCCAGCTCTCCGGCACCGCGAACTCGATCATCCAGTCGCGTCCGATCAGTGCGGGCACCACGCCCGCCACACCCGTCTCGACCGCCGGGCGGACCCGCTTCTCGGGCACGCGCTCGGTCTGCCGGGACGGCCCCTCCGCGCCGTCGATCCAGGTGTGCACGGTGACGTCGAAGGCGTTGTCGAACGTCACCCGCTCCAGCCGCACGATCACCGACGCGGGCCCGGAGCGCGGGGCTGCGGGCGCGGAGCGCGGCAGGTGCCGCGCGGACCAGGCCGCGAGCCGCTGCCGCCGCGCCTCGGGCAGATGCGTTCCGAGCGCCGCGACGTACCGGACGAGCCGTTCCTCGTCCCAGCCCTCCGCGACGTACCGGACCGAACCCCACGCGGACCGGAACCCGCCGAGCGCCGGCCGTCCGACGACGCGTTCGAGGTCGGCGCCGAGCGGATCGGTGAAGCGGACGCCGTCCAGGATCTCCCGCAGTTCCCGCCGCGCCTCCGCCGTGAGCCACCGCAGCGGCAGCAGGTCGTCGAGCTCCTCCCAGTACGTCCGGATGTGGGAGACGGGGAGCATCCAGCCGAGGTCGGCGCGCTCGTCATACCGGAGCTCGGCGTTGGTCACCATGCCGATGACCTCGTCCGTGGCCGGGTCGTACACGGCCGACCCGCTGTAGCCCTCCTCCAGCCAGTCGCCGGGCGCGGTCTTCAGCTCCTGCCACTCGCGCCGCATCTCCCGATGCGGCGACGTCGTCACGCTCGCGTGCCGCTCGTTCTGGTCGGGTCGCCGCGGAAAGCCGTACACGCTGAACGTCCGGCCGTCGAGAACGCGCTCGCGCAGGCCCGACGGATCCGCGAGCGCAGCGGGTCCGTACGGGACGGGCGCACGCAGTTCGAGCACCGCGACATCGCCGGTGTCACCCGCGCGCCGCCAGTCGCCGCGCGAGACGACCGTGGCGGGCAGATCCTCCAGCAGCCCGGGGAACCCGACGCGCGCCTCGGTCAGCCCGTGGACGGTGTGCGCGCAGGTCAGCAGCCGCGTCGCGGTCACGAGGAACGCTGCGCCGACCTTGCCGCCCGCCGGATGGCCGACCCAGGCGCGCCACTGCCAGTCGTCCACGGTGCGGCTACGCTCCCTCCGGCTCCTCCGGCGGCGCGCCGAGCGGCCGGCCCCAGGTCAGCTTCACTTTGAGATGCCCCTCGACGGAGGTCTTGGCGATGACGGCCCCGGCCGCCGCGTTGAGCTTGACGCCGAACTCCAGCTCGACCGCGTCGGGGTCGAGGGCGCCTCCGCGCAGCGACGCGAGCGCCGCCTCCGCCGCGTCCCGGACGTTCTGGAAGGCGTCCTCGAACCTGCCCGCCGCGTCATGGATCATCTCGCCCGCGCGGGACACCGACTGGAACCCCGGTTCCCGGTCGTCGGTCTCCACGACGACGGTCCCGTTCTCGGTCTGCCAGCGCACCAGTTCGTTCACCATCGCCCCCTCGCGACGAGAATCTATCAAGATCATGCGATCGGGGATGCTTTGCTGGAAACACCGCGCCGGGAAATACCGCGGCCACAGGAGGACACGGTGTCGCCCGGCTCGGAGCATCCCGACGCGAGCGCGTGTCAGGTGCGGGCCGCCTCGGCCTCCGGCTCCGCCTCCCGCGCCTCGACCGGCGTCCCCCGTGACGGATCGGACGGGACGCGGCGTCCCCACGCCATCGCCGCCGCGAAGCACGCGAACGGCATCGCGGGCAGGACGTAGCGGTAGTCGAAGTCCACCGTGACCGGCGGGACGGCCAGCAAGGTCACCGCTGACGTCCAGAACAGCGCGGTGCGTGCCCGCGCCCGCCGCCACACGATCCCCGCCGCGCCCACGAGCAGGATGCCGCCGAGCACCGTCCCGGGCACGCGCACGCGCTCCTGGTAGCCGCGCATCCACCCGGCGTACGGGTCGACGATGTGGAGCCGTCCCGCGTCACGGGAGTACTCGTCCACGACCGACTGCCGATTCCCGGCGCCGAGCACGGGCATGTCGGGGTACCGCTCCGTGGGCTTCGTGGGGAAGTGGTACCGGGCCTCCGTGCCGATCGTCGGGTACTGGCTCCGGTTCCACGAGAACGTCCGGACGAAGAAGTCGTACGCCACGACCTCCGCGTACTCGCCCGGCTGGTTCCGGATCGCCCACAGGGCGAACCGCTGCGCGTCCTTGTTCGTCGCCTCGTCGAACGCCTCACCGCTGGTCCATCCGAGCGGCGAGTCCTCGTGCCAGATCTGGTGGGACGAGGCGAGCCGTTCGCCCTTCTCGCCACGCGGGCAGAACCGCGCCAGGTCCGGGGGCGGCGCGAACGTCTCGCAGTCCGCGAACGCCGCCGTGCGCCCCCACAGGAAGACGCCGTCCGTCCCGGTCATCGCGAACCGGCCGTGCTCCTGCTGGAACCAGACCGCATACCCGCCGACCGGCAGGAGGAACGCCGCCGCGAGCGCCACGTGCGCGGGCCATCTCGTCCGCCGGACCAGCAGGTACAGGGCCACCGGCAGGAACAGCGGCGCTCCGACCGTCCGCGTGACGACCGCGAGGCCCAGCAGCGCCCCCACCAGCGCCGCCCGCCGCCACCCGGTCGCGCCCGGCTTCGCCAGCGCCAGCATCGCCCCGAACACCAGGACGGTGAACAGGGTGTCCGACAGCAGCAGATGCTCCAGCGTGATCTGGTAGGAGTCCAGCAGGAGCGGTGTGACGGCCAGCGCCGCCCACACCCGCCGTACGTCGAAGTCCCGGACGAGCATCCGGTACCCGGCCACCGCCAGCCCCACGATCGCCCCATGATGCAGCAGCATCACCAGCGCCAGGCTGTGGAACGGCTTCAGCGCCCCCAGGAAGACCCCGTAGCCGGACGGACGCAGCGGATGCGGAAACGGGTCGTTCGCGATCGCCAGGTAGTCGTAGCTGTCGTTGAACCAGAACGGCCCCCGGAACCCCAGCATCACGATGACCCGCAGCAGGACGGCCGCGAGCAGCACCACCGAGAACAGCCAGTTGCTCCGCAGCACGGCCCCGGCCTTGGGAAGGCGTTCGGCGAGCGGGGAGAGCAAACCGGGAACCTCACTGTGGACGATCGGGCACCGGCGGCGAATCGACCGCGTCACACCGGCCCGGGGGACCGTGGGTGCGTCACTGCAACCGGCTACCCACGAGCCGCGATCCTACCAGCGGCCCCGCCGCCCCCTCAGCCGTCCAGTCCCTCACCCCGTCTCGACGGCGATGAGTTCCGCCCTGCTCACCGGTCTGTATCCCCGACACGCGATCAACCGCACAAGGGAGAGCGCCATGGCCGCCACCTACACCTTCGACGTCTTCTCCAGCCTCGACGGCTTCGGCGCCGCCGGCGGCGACTGGACCGGCTACTGGGGCAAGCAGGGCCCCGAGCTCCTCGCCCACCGCCTCGCCCTGTACAGCGAGGAGCAGCGGATGGTCTTCGGAGCCACCACGTTCCGGATGTTCACGAGCATGCTGGCGTCGAGCACCGAGGAGTCCGATGTGCGTGACCCGTGGGTCACACGGATGACCCGCCTGCCGATGACGGTGGTGTCGACCACACTGGAGGACTCCGGCGACTGGCCGGACGCCGACATCGTGAGCGGCGACGCCGTCGACGTCGTCGCCCGGCTCAAGCGGGAGTCCGAAGTACCGCTGCGCTCGCACGGCAGCCTGTCGATGAACCGGTCGCTGATGGCCGCCGGCCTGGTCGACCGCGTCCAGGTGACGCTCTTCCCCGTGATCACCGGCCGGACGGGCCTGGACCCGATCTTCCAGGGCGCGGCCGACTTCGACCTCGACCTGATCGAGCACCGCACCCTCGACGGCGACATCCAGGAACTCACCTACCGCCCCACCCTCCACGCCTGACCTGCTGGAACTCGGCCCGGCCGCCGCTGAGCCGCCGGAGTGGAAGCAGGTCTTGACGCGCGCGTTTGACGCAAAGCTGACGAGGTCGAGTTTTGCCTTAGCGTCACTTCCGTTCGCCGCCGCTCGTCATGGCGGCGACTCCCAGATCTCCGAGTTAGGTGAAGATGACACAGGCATCCCGGCGTCGAGGGCTCGCGCTCGCGCTCCTCGCGGCCACCCAGTTCGTGCTCGTGCTCGACGCGTCCATCGTCGGCGTCGCCCTGCCGTCCATCGGGACGGACCTGGCGTTCGCGCCCGAGGACCTCTCGTGGGTCGCCAACGCCTACACGCTGACATTCGGGGGCCTGCTGCTGCTCGGCGGGCGGGCCGCCGACCTGATCGGCCGGCGCCGCATGTACATGGCCGGCATGAGCCTGTTCGCCGTGGCCTCCCTCGTCGGGGCGCTGTCGGTGAACGCGGCGATGCTGGTCGGGGCCCGCGCCGTCCAGGGCGTCGGCGCCGCGATCGTCGCCCCGGCCGCGCTGTCGCTGATCATGACCCTCTTCCCGGCGGGCCCCGAGCGCTACAAGGCCATGGGCGTCGTCGGCGCGGTGGCCGGTGCGGGCGGCGCGACCGGGTCGATCCTCGGCGGAGGGCTGACCGAGTGGCTCGGCTGGGAGTCCACGCTGTACGTCAACGTGCCGATCGGCGTCCTGGCGATCGCGCTGTCGCCCGTGCTGCTGCCCGAGGCGAAGGACTCCGCCGCCCGCGGCTTCGACCTGGCGGGCGCTGTGACGGCCACCGGCGGGCTGGCGTTGCTCGTCTACACGCTCGTCGACGCCGACAACGCCGGCTGGGCCTCCGCCCAGACCCTCGGCCTCGGAGCCCTGGCGCTGCTCCTGATCGCGCTCTTCTTCGTCATCGAGGCCCGTGCCGCCCACCCGCTCGTCCCGCTGCGGATCTTCCGCCTGCGGGGGCTGCGCGGCGCCAACATCGTCACCCTGCTGAGCACCATGGCGATGTTCCCGATGTTCTTCTACATGACCTTCTACATGCAGCAGGTGCTGGACTACGGCCCGGTCAAGGCCGGGCTGGCCGCGCTGCCGCTCGCGGTGGTGATGGCGGTGACGGCGGGGTCGGCGTCCGCGCTCATCGCCCGCATCGGTGTCCGGGTCCCGATGGCGGCCGGGCTCCTGGTGGTCGCCGCAGGGCTGGCCTGGTTCTCCCGCATGTCGGTGGACGGGAGCTTCCTGGTGGACGTCCTCGGCCCGTCCATCGTGATCGGCGTCGGCGGCGGCCTCGCGTTCGTCACCACCACGGTCGGGGCGACGTCGGGCACCGGCCAGGAGCAGTCCGGCCTCGCCTCCGGCCTGTTCAACACCGCGCAGCAGTTCGGCGGCTCGCTCGGCCTGGCGGTCGTGGTCGCGATCGCCACGGCCCGTACGACGCACGTCCTCCAGGACGGCGAGCGCATCGCGGCCGCCGCCCTCACCGAGGGCTACCGGCTCGGCATGCTGACCGCCGCCGGGGTCGCGCTCGTCGGCGGCCTGGCCGCCCTGGCGCTGATCCCGGGCCGCTCGGCGGCGACCAGCGAGGAACCGGCGGACACCGCCGCCCCCGTCAAGGTCTGACCGTCGGCTTCGGGCAGGCGGGGAATCCGGAGTCGCGGTTCAGTATCGGGCGTCGAGGATGCGCCCGTCCGCGGTGCCGATGAGGACACGGCCGGACTCCGTTACCGCGAGCGACATCCCCGAGGTGGGCATGCCGTGGACGATCAGCGACCGCCTCCAGCGGAGCCGGCCGTCCGCGGCGCCCAGAGCGACGACCTCGCCCGAGTCCAGCGCCACCAGGACGGTGTCCCCGGCGGCGTCCATCGCCGTGACGACGGCGTCGCACTCGAAGACCCATTCGGGCTCGCCATCCGCCCGGCGCCGTACCACGAACGCCTCGATCCGCCGGCGCGGACCGGAGGGGACGACGGTGCAGGCATGGACCAGGGCCTCCGGCAGCCGGACGCCGGGCCCGCCGAAGAGCCGGGCACCGCGTCCGGTGTCCCAATCCAGGGGGAACAGCGGCCGGACCGCGCCGGAGGGCTCCACTGCCGCGATCCACACGCCGCGCGGTGTGGGCTGGAGGAAAAGCAGTTCCGGGCTCCGGCGGATGACGAAGGTGGTGTTGGCGAACTCGTACTGGCCCAGGTCGACGGGCGCCGATTCCTCCTGGTCAGGGGACACCAGAGTGGTGGCGGCCTCGGTGGGGGCGTGCCGGGTGTCCAGCAGCATCACCCAGCCGTCCTGCCTCCCGGTCACCGCGACAGGGGTGTGCGATCCGGCGGGACGCAGAACCTCGCCGTTCTGAAGCGAAAGGAGTTCGGCGCCGTTCGGCCGGTACCGCACCCGGGATCCGTCCCAGCCGGGAGCCCACTGGACCTCCACCCAGGCCGTCCGCTGGTCCGGCGCGACCACGATCCGCCTGCCGCCACCACCGGGCACCGGCGCCACCCACTCCCGCAGACCGGACGGCAGCCACGACTCCAGCCGCACCTCGTCCAGCGCGGCCAGGACCCGGCCGTCGCGCAGCGGCTCCACCGCCCGGACCTGGCGGCGCGGCGTGAAGGTCTCGTTCCGGCGCGCCGCGCTGAGCGATTCCAGGGTGCGCAGTGCCGCCTTCGAAGCGCCTCCGGGCACCGACGGCACGCGGTTCCCGTCCAGCTCGGCCGGACCGATCGCCTCGGCGGGCAGGGCCGCCCAGTCGTCACGCGCGATGGACACGGCGAAACACCAGGAGTCAGACTCACCGTCCTCATCGTCGACCGCGGCCAGGACCAGGTCGAGTCGGCGTTCGTTCCGCCACCGCGCGGACCGCACCTCCCGGTCCGAGGCGAAGGCGGATACGGCCTCACCCGAGAGCAGGTCGAACAGGAGCAACTCGCCCTTGTAGAAGAAGCCGCCGTCGTAACTCCCGGTGCCGACGGCCGCCAGCGGCAGAACCGGATGGAACGCGATCGCGTTGACGGGCCACCGCGACGGCAGGAGGTGTCGGCAGCGCAGGCCGTCCATGTCATAGACCCCGATGCGACGGGTGCTCCGCCCGCTGGTCAGAAGACCGGGCTGCCACCCGGGCGGACCGACCTCGCCACCGACGACGACGAGCCCCCGCCGCTCGCCGACGCCCGCCACCGCCGGAAACCCGACCTCGGCGAACGGACGGTCGCCGAGAACACGATCAACGACCAGCGATTCCACCACAGGCGCCCTCCAGGGTCGGCGACCCGAACCATCCTCGCAGTCGTTCCAAGGCCGCGACTCAGGATCACGCACCCGTGCCGTGCGGCTCCGACGTGTCCGGACCGAGCCACGGTCAGCCTCGCCCGAGGCTGACCGTGGCGGTCCGGGACGGCCTGGACGCCGCTATACCGGTTTACGGCCGCAGTAGCGTATCCACTCCCTGCCGTTGGTGAGGTGGTTGGTGTTGAGGTAATCCACGCCTGCCTTTTGCTGCGCCTTCCACTTCGCCCATTTGTGGGCCTCATCGCATTCCGGATAGGGCCAGTGGCAGGGTATGAACTGTCCCGCCTGGGCGGGGCTGGAGCGCAGCCTGCCGTCGGGTCCGTCCCAGAGGCGGACCTTGAGGCCGATATCGTGCGTCCTCTGGACGAGGTCGTTCAGTAGCCGCTGCTCTTCGTCGCTGATCTTGAGGTCGTGGTCGCGGTCACCGCACTCGAACCAATTGCCGTTGAGGATCACGAAGTTCTCCGCGTACGTCCGGTCGAACGGCTCGCTGGGCAGTCGCGGCGCCTGCGGGTCGACTTCGGGCGGCAGGGTGCAGCCATTCCCGGGGGAGATGTCGTAGACGACGTTCTGCGGAACTTTCCAGGTCAGCGGATCGGGTGTGCCGGCCAGGTGCCGAGGAGTGCCGCCACTGAAGACCACCTGCACGTTCGGGTATCGGGTCCGCAGTTCCTCGGTCTGCCTGATGGCCGTCCAGTACGCGTCGACGCGCTTCGAGTGCAGGTAGTTCTCCTTGGTCCTCCCGTCCACGACCCACGGGGGGATCTCCCCCTCCTGCATGTTGGGTTCCTTGAGTTCGATGATGATCTGGAAGAGCTTTGCCGGATCGCGCCCCGGATAGATCTGGCCGCCATTCTTTTCGGCGCGCTCCATAAGTCCGTCGATGTAGACGTCCTTGAACTGGGTTCCCTTGGCCTCTTCGTAGTCGTGCTTGGCGTAGAGTTGGCCGTCCGAGTCGAGGAACAGGTCGACCTCGACGCTCGTCGCGCCGTTTTCGAGGGCGTCGAGGAGAGGTCTGCGATTATGGTAGTCGTTGTGTGCGTGAAGACCCTCGGCCCATTTTGCGTTGGGGTCGGGATTGCACGTCGGCTTGGGAATCCGAGGGCGCGGAAGAAAGTTGCTCCAGTCGGCCGGGGGGTCCGGAAGTGTTCTCCCGAGGGATACCGCCGTGGTTTCGAGGGCACCCCGGGTGTGAGCCTGTGGCGGATTTCCTGCGCAGTCGGCCCCGGTCGGCCGGCAATGGGCGCCCTCGCAGTTCTTGGCGAACGCGACGGAGACCCCGCTGGCCAGCACCACGGCGATGACCGAGCCGATGAGTACGGTGAGGCCCGCATAGCCGGCGGTGCTCCGGCCTCGATGGCCCGTACCGTTCATGATCCTCCCTCAGAGGGATGACGCCCCTCAGCCGAATATGGGAGAAGGGGGCGGCGAACCGCGGAGAACCCTGAATCGGGAATCCCGCGCTGGAATGGCTTTCAGGCTGCCACGGCACCTGTCGACAAGTATTTGACGATGACTCCATGATTGTTTGACCAGGCGTCCACCCGCGGTACCTCGACGATCGCCGAACATGGCTCGGCTCGTGACGGGCCTGCGGCCGGTGGGATGCTCGGCGACCGGCTGGGACCTGTTCAGAGGTTTCGGGCGTGATGCCCCTGATCCGGTTCCTGGTTCGCCTCGCGGTAGTCGCGGGGCGAGGCGCCGTAGGCGGATCGGAAGGCCCGGGTGAAGGTCGAGTGATGGGAGAACCCCCAGCGGGCGGCGATCCGGTGGACGGGAACCGTTCGCTGGGTGGGATCGCACAGATCACGGCGAGCGCCTTCCAGGCGCTGCCCGCGGATCAGGGCCCCGACGGTGACGTCGTCGTCCTCGAAAAGGCGGTGCAGGTAGCTGGTGGAGATGTGGTGCGCGGCCGCGATGGCACGGGGCGTCAGGTCGGGGTCGTGGAGATTCCTGCCGATGAAGGCGCGGACCCTCAGGGCCAGGGTCCGCTGGTGAGCCTCGGGGGAGAGGTCCCGTTCGGCATCGAGGGTGTGGGCGAACAGAGCCGAGGCGAGATCGGCCAGCACGGTGCCGAGCCGCGGGCCGTCGGTCGGCGCGTAGCTGTCCGTATCCGTGCAGAGGCGGGTCACGAAATCGCTCAGCAGCGCGCCGACACCCTCCCGCCCGGAGAGGCGCCGGTCGACCGCCCTGTCGGCGCTCTTCCGCGGCAGCGCCACCAGATCCTTGGGGATCTCCACTCCCACGGACTTGACCACGGGCTCATTTCGTCCTATCCAAACGGTGCACGGCCGCGAGGAGTTCTGACTGTGCAGGTCGAAAGCCCGGTATTCGGTCCCACTGTCGCTCCAGACGGCTCCTGCCATCCCTTCGATAATGAGCGTGAGATTGTAGGTATCGGGGTCGGAACGTCTGATGAGTTTCGCTGTCCGGTGGGACACCAGTGGTTGGACGCTCGACGGCCAGACGGTCACCTCGCCCAGGCGTATGACGCGCGTGTGCGCACGGAAACCCGCGGCGTGCTCGCTACTGAGATCCACCGGAGAGTGGGTGCGGCTCATCCATTCCCGCCAGTGGTCGAACCGGTCCGCGGCGGGGAAGTCCAGAGTCGTGTGAACCGTTTCGATCATAGGTCTCTCCATGATCTGGCCTGGCGTCGGCGGCAAAGGCGTGTGCGTGCGCACGGTGGGTGACCGATCCGTACTGTCCGCGACCAGGAGGGCGGACCCCGTCAGCTCGGTGCCGGACTGTTGCCCGACCAGGGAAGCCGGTTGACGGCGGACACCTCACCCAGGCGACCGTCCGCTCCTGTCGGCACCGCGCCAGGCCTGACCAACGGGGATGCGGGTGGCGATCGCACGTAGCATCGTTCTTCGGCGAGCAGTGGCCGCCCCCAGCTCCGCGACGGCGGCGAGGACGCCACCGGCCCCGGTGAACGCCTCTTGGTCGGTCATGGCAGCGCAACTGCACGCGCAGGCCCGCTCGGGCGTCGCCACGCCGACAGGAACGACGAGCGCCAACGCAATCAACGCTCGACCGGCCGTTTGCGAAGACACGGGTTTTGGACGGAACCCATGGTGAGGGGTTCCGGATGTGGTCTTCCCTGTAGTTCACAGAGCTCCGGCCAGCCTGGCCGGAGCTCTGCGGGGATTCGGAAGGCTACTGCTGCTTGAGGTCGGTCAGGAGGGCGCGGAAGGCGGCCGGGTCAAGGTGGAGCTTCGGCCCGCCGGGGTCCTTGGAGTCCCGCACGCCCACCCCCGCGGTCAGGGCGGCGAGTTCCACGCACTCACCGCCCTGGTCGTTGCTCCGCCGGGACTTGCGCCATGTCACATCGTCCACTGGTTCATCGCCTTCCGTATGAAGTCCCGGGAGTCGCTGACGCTCAGGCATCGCGCCTGCATCTCAGCGAACGCACTGACGCAGTGCAAGATATCGCTCGTCTCCTGGGATGTAACGCCCCCGGTCGACATTTCCTGATAGAGGAGATCCTCGCCGGTAGGTTGCGTCGCGATGCTGAAGGTGCCGGAGACGCCTCGGTAGTATGCCGTGGGAGCGATCTGAAGGGTCACATGCTCCCGCTCGGATACCTCAAGCAGGCGCTCACACTGGCGGTACATCACTTCAGGAGTACCCACCTGTCGAGTCAGAACGACTTCTGCCAGGACCACCACGATTCTCGGTGGTACTTCACGCTCCAGGATCTGTTGTCGCTTGAGACGGCCTTCGAGTGCTTCTTGCGTGGGCAGCAGGACTCGGGCGTACTCCTCCGTTTGCAGTAGTCCGACAACGAACGTCTCTGCGTACATTCGCAGGAGTTCTGCGGACGACTCCGCTACCGAGTAGTCGGTGAAGAACTTGGGGTGAGGCGAGGACTTGAGGATGTCGTCCCAGAGGTCGGTGAGTATGGTGCCGGACTTGAGGGCCTGGTCCAGACGTCCAGCGAAGTCCCTTCGGCATCGAGTGGCGCCGTTCTCCACCTGGGCGATGTAGCTGCGGCTTACGGCAGCACGTTTGGCCAGTTCAAGTCGTGATAGGTCGACCTCGTGGCGGAGTCGGGTCACTTCCTGGCCGAAGGTGATCGTCTGTCGAGTGGGCTTGCGCGCCGCCAACGGGGCACACCTCCTTGAAACCGGCTCACACTCTTTGGAACCGGCATGCGTGCGTTGTCGTTGTTTCGTGGTCACATTACGCCTTGGAGTGGATTCTGTGCGGGGAGTCACGAGAATCGGAGGTGATCGTTCATGGAAGGACCCGCGCAGATCGTCGTCCCCGTTCAGGCCGAGTCGATCAAGGTGGCTCGGGACTGGGTGGAGGACGTCCTGGGGCGGCTGGATCAGGACGCCTACATCGCGAAGGTCGTGGTGTCGGAGCTGGTCACGAACGTCCTGCGGCATACTGCGAGCGCGACGGCGACTGTGCGGGTCGTCCAGGCCGACAAGGGGACGGTCGTGGAGGTCTTCGACTCCTGCGACGTCCTCCCGGTCGCGTCGTCGGCCGACCTGATGAGCGAAGGCGGGCGCGGGCTGGCGATGATGGGCGCGCTGGTCAAGGAGTGGGGCGCCCTGCCGGTCGGCGGGGGCGGAAAGGCGGTCTGGGCGCTGCTGCCCGACGGCGCGGAGTGAACGAGGTAGAGGCGCTGGCCGGTCTGCGGCGCCGGTTCCCCGGCTGGGCCGTGTCGGTGGACCGGGGTGTGGCGCGCCTCCGGGCCCCGCCTCATCTGGGCGTCATCGCCCGAGGGGCTTAAAGCCGCGATGAACGGCGAAGCCACGGTCCCGGACGGCCGCGCGGCACGAAGGGTCCGGGTGCGGGCGCACAGCGGCGTCCGGTGGTCCTGACCGTGCTCCGGGGGGCGTACGTTGCGCACGGTGTCAACCACCGGACAGTCGAGTGGATCCGTTCAACGCGGAATCACGCCACAAAGTAGAGGGAGAGGAAAATGACGAGGACTCCGGACCAGTGGGCCGACGACGCTTCCACGGTCAACGCCCAGGCCGACAACGTGGCAGAGAACCCGGACCTGGCTCCGACGTACCAGCAGTTCGCGGACATCATCACCGATCAGGCCAACCACGAGAACGACGAGCAGCGGTAACGGCTCCTCGGTCTCGCTTCAGCGGTAGAGCATCGATCCCCTGTGGAAATCGCTTCGGAAAGCGGGGGATGAACAGGCGCGGTGCGTGATCTCGCGTCGCAACCGAAGTGGGAGGGACGAAAATCCCTCCCACTTTCTGTCGCCTCCCACGGCCCCAAGAGCCCGATCAGCGGACCGCCGCACGAATATGCGGCGCATGCCCGGCTTGGAAGAGGGACACAGCCGTCTCTAGATGTATGAGGGCCGGACATTCGTGACGCCCGTCCGAAGCCGTAAGGCCGGTGGCATGCCGTCAGCGCCGGTGTGCGGTCGGTGATAGTTGTAGTGGATGTTCCAGACGGCAATCGCGTCGGAGCGGGCCGCTTCGCTGGAGAACTCGCGAGCGTAGAGCAGCTCCTCGGCCAGGATGCGCTGGTAGCGCTCCACCTTCCCATTGTGGCGTGGGGTGTACGGCCGAGTCGTTTGATGCCGGGTCTGATCGTCGACGATCCGTGCGAAGTCGTTGGAGCGGTAACAGGCACCGTTGTCGGTGACGATGCGGTGTATGTGGACGATGCCGTGGGCGGCGAACCATATCTTCGCTCTTGCCAGGAACGCCGACGCGGTTGCGCCCTTCTCGTCGCTGAGGGGCTCGGTGTAGGAGAGTCGGGAGAAACCATCGACGGCCGAGTGCAGGTAGATGTAGCCGCGTTTTGCTCCAGCTGATTTGGCGCGGTCGGCGGCCTTGGCCTGATTGCTGTCGCGGCCATGGATTCGCCACCCACCTCCATCGGGGATTCGGCCGACCTTCTTCACGTCCAGGTGCACCATGTGGCCGGGCCAGCGAGCCGTGATCTTGCCTGGCTTGCGGTTGTTGTCCCCACCTGGGTCGATGAACCGGCGTCGACCGAGCCCGAGTCGAGTCAGGTGCCGGGTGACGGTGCGGCGGCTGATCGTGAAGTCAAGGTCGGCGAGCTCGTCGGTGATGCGTTGGGCGGACCACTTGCGTTCGCGTCGCCAGGTCTGGACCTGCTCGATGACCCAGACTGGTGTCGCGTTCGGGCTCCGGTGTGGCGTCGAGGGACGATCGATGAGCCCGGCGTCGCCGTGTCGTCGCCACCGGTTGACCCACTTCGACGCGCAGGCACGTGAGATGCCCATCTCAGCCGCGACATGCGCAATCGGACGAGTACGGCAACGTTCGATCAGGCGTCGCCGCCCTTCGACGTTCAAAGGCGCGTTCCGGTGAGGCATGGGCGGGCCTCCGTGACTGCGATTCGGGAGGGGACCTTCACGTCTGCGTCGATTCAGCTCTTCGTGAACTTTGCTAGGTCAATGCCACGTTCGGCGGCAAGGGTCTGCAGCTTCTCGGCGTCATCGGTCTGGACGCAGACACAGGCGTGCAGTCCGTCGTTATCACGGCGGACGATGTAGTAGGCGGTGCTATCGGTGAGCTGGTTGCCGTCCGCGTCATTGAAGAGCCAGCGGACCTGGACAAGCTTGATCGCGTCGGTGAGGTGCCGGGTGTCCAGGTGCTCGTAACTGACCGAGGCCAGTCCGAGCTCGCGGTACAGCGGGTATGACTGCTCCAGGCCCTGGGCCATGGACTCGCGGTCGTTGACCACGCCGGCGAAGCGGTCGTCGATGATCATTCCGGGTGTGGCCCACAGATCGGCCGCGGCCTTGGAGTCGAAGGTCGTGAGCGTCGCTGCGTAGCGAGTGAGGTAGTCGTCAATCTCGGAGTTGTTCATGTCTTCGACTCTAAGAGCGAATGCCGTCAAGGCTATGTCGGTGTTTGCTCTGGGTCCTCGCTCAAGCCGAGGGCCGCGATGAGCTTGTCGAAGGCACTTCGGGCGGTGGCCGAGCTATATGGGCCGATCGACACCAAGGCAGCGATGAGAGCTGAGACCTCACCTGGCGACAGCCGCACCTGACAGTCGCGGTCCGTGGCAGCGAGTCGATACCCACCTCGCAGGCCAACGGTCACCTCGAGCGGGACTCCTGCCTCTCGCAGACGGGCAGCGTCCCGTTCAATTGTGCGTGAGCTGACTCCCACAAGATCGGCGAGTTGCCGGGCCGTCGTCACCTTCGGATGCCGAGCCCGCAGGTGCTCGATCACCGAGTGCTGACGTTCGACCAGTGGGAGGATCTGGTGAAGTCGAATCGACGGATCCATGTGCTCAGAGAATCATGCTTGGTCGCCAGCGTCGGCACGGCGTGACGGGGCACCATGACCGACCAAGCGGTGACCTCTGAAGTCCATCAGTGCGACACCGTGTCACCAACGTCATGGCCCGCAACATCTAGACGGTTCCGCGCGGAGCTTCCTGACTCCGCGGCGCGGTGCGACCGCCCTTGCCGAAGTGATGCCGCTGCAACAGCACGGCCATCGCCGCGCATCCGACCACGCCGAGGAGGCTGGCGGTGCCCAGTTCCCCGCGCACGGCGTACGAGGACACCGAGGCCGTGAAGACGCCGGTGCACATCGCGAGCGTGAGGCCCATGGCGGGCGCGGCGTACGGGGCGGGAAGCGCCGCGGCGACCAGCAGCAGGGCGCACAGGATCAGATCCGGCACCAGGAAGAGGTTGTCGCCGCGCCAGGAGTCGTTCACGAACAGGAACACGAACGTGGTGACGCTGATGAGGACCGCGAACGCGCGGCCGAAGCCGATGAGAGTCATGCCTCCATCACAGCGGTGCCGGGACGCGCGGCACATCGGCCGGTGAGCCCGGAGCCGGCGGCCACTTGGAGGAGGCCGCCCTCCTGCTCGCGGCGGAGGCCCGTGGCGGACCGGCCGATCTAGGATCGGTGCGTGTTCGCCGACCGGGTGGAGAGCCTCGTATCGCGCTGGTTCGTCCCGTTGCGACTGGTGCTGGTCGCGATCCTGGCGGCCGGGGACCTGGCGCTCATGCACCGTCCCGGCGGCGGTGGCGACTGGGCGCTGGTGCTGGCGGGATTCGGGGCGTACGGTGCGGCCGTGCGGTGGCCGATGCCCGCCGTGGCCGGCCTGTCGGTGCTGCTGGGGATCAGCGAGGCGGCGGGCTCGGCCGTGGTCATGCCGGTCAAGGGGATGCTGGCGATCGCGCTGTTCGAGTTGGCGGTGCGCCGTCCGGCAGGTGAGTTGTTCGCCGGGGCGGTCGCGTTCGCGCTGGCGGTCGCCTGCGGCTGGATCGGCGAGCCGCTCGCGGACGTGGCGTCCGCGCTGTTCCGCGTGGCGGTCTTCCTGACGGTGCTGCTGCTGACCGGCGCCTACATCCGTTCGGCACGGGCGGCCGCGCGGGCGGCGGCGGAGCGGGCCGCCGTCGAGACCCGTGCGGCCCGCGCCGCCGAACGCACCGCGATCGCCCGCGAGCTGCACGATCTGGTGGCCCACCACGTCTCCTCGATGATCCTGCGCGTCGGGGTGGCCCGGCATGTCCTCCCCGACTCCGGCCCCGGCGTCCGCGAGGTCCTGGACGATCTGCACGCCACCGGTACCGCGGCACTCGATGACCTCGGCCACCTGGTGGCGGTGCTGCGCGACCCGGCCACCGTGGACGGCGATCCGCCGCCGGTCGAGCCGGCGGCGCTGCCCGCCGCGCTGGACCGCGTGGTCGAGCGGGGCCGGTCGGCGGGCCTGGCGGTCGAGGCGTCGATCGACCCGGCCGTGGCGGGGCTGGATCCGGTGCGGGGAACCACGCTGCTGCGGCTGGTCCAGGAAGGGCTGGCCAACGCCGCCAGGCATGCCGGGCCGCGCGCGACCGTGCGCCTGACGGTGCGCGTCGACGACGCCGTTCACCTGGTGATCAGCGACGACGGACGGGGCGGTCCGGCGCCGCCCGGCCACGGGCTGATCGGCATGCGCGAACGGGTGGACCTGCTCGGCGGCACCTTCGAGGCGGGCCCGGCCGGGCCCGGCTGGCGGCTGTCGGCCGGGCTGCCCCTTCCCGCGGTGGTGCGGCCGTGATCCGCGTCCTGATCGCCGACGACCAGCAACTCGTCCGGATGGGCCTGCGCATGCTCTGCGACTCGGCCGACGACATGGTGGTCGCCGGGGAGGCGGCCGACGGCCGCCAGGCCGTGGAACTGGCCGGACGCCTGGCTCCCGACGTGGTGCTCATGGACCTGCGGATGCCCGGTCTGGACGGCACCGCCGCCACGGAGCGCACTTTGGCCGCCCGTCCGGAGACCCGGGTGCTGGCGCTGACCACCTTCGGTGACGACGACCACCTGTATCCGGCGCTGGCCGCCGGGGCCTGCGGGTTCCTGCTCAAGAGCGCACCGCCGGGCGAGTTGCTGGACGCCGTGCGCCGCGCGGCCGCGGGCGAGACGCCGTTCAGCCGGGAGATACTCGGCCGGCTGGTCGAACGGGCCGTCAGCGCCCGCCCCGAGACCGACCCCGGCGATCTCACACCCCGTGAGCGCCAGGTCCTGGCCCTGGTCGCCGCCGGGCTGACCAACCAGGAGATCGCCGCCCGGCTCCATCTCGGCGTGACCACGGTCAAGACGCATGTCGCCGCGCTCCTGGCCAAGACCCACTGCCCCAACCGGATACGCCTGGCCGTCTTCGCCGTGCGCGCTGGGCTGGGGCCTGGCTGACGCTCTCAACAGGATGATCGCGGTGAGGAGGTGCCGCCGGGCCTGGGCGGGCCGCCCCTCATCCGTCGAGCACCTCGACGACCGGTGCGGCGCCTTCGTTGACCGTGCCCATGGCCTCCTGCGTGACGCCTTCTCTGGTGCCCGTGATGCGCATCGGAGCGATGCTCGACACCAGGTAGGTCCCCGGTGCCAGGATCTCCGGGCCCGGCACCCGGAGTGTGAACGTTTCGGTCCACCTGCTCTCGTAGGCGCATTCCGCCTGGATATAGGGCTGCGCTTCGCCGCTCTGCTTGCTCTTGGCCTGGACGAAGACGGCACCCGTTCCCGTCGGGAGCTGCTTCGGCTTCGCCGGAGGAATCCGGTAGAAGGCCAGGTGCTTTCCGTAGGACGGGAAGTCGGTGCTGTTCCACCCGAATTTGTAGTTGCCCACGACGTCGGTCCGTTCCGTGTCCTCGCCGAAGCACTGGCGCCGGCCGCCCGGCAGGTATTTCGCGCCGGACGGCGTCCGGGCCCGGAACCGCTGGACCAGCCGCAGGCTCGTCCCGGGCTTCACCCTGGCCGGAGTGACCGTCATGATCAAATCCATGTACGGAGTCGCGGAGGCGGGCATGTGGGGTTGCCCGGTCAGGGCGCCCGGCCGGGTGAAGTAGGCATGGATGCCTCCGCGGCTCTCCCTGCCGACTCCCGGACCCGAAGGCCAGATCACCCAGGCGGCGATCACGGCTCCCACCCCGGCGGTGCCGATGCCCGCGGCTCCTTTCGCCCCGCCGACCTTGGCCAGGAAGCCCTTGGACGTGGACGCGCCGGTCTTGGCCATGAAGTCCGCGGTCGCGGCCCCTTGCGCAGTGGTCATCACCCCTGAGCCCGCCACACCGGAGGTGGCGGTGCCTGCGGCCGTGGCGGCGGCGCCGGGAGCGAGCAGCCCGCCTCCCAGCACCGCCAACGGGACCGTGGTCGCCACGGCCGCCGCGACGGCGCCGATCGCGAGGAGCCCGCGCCGTTCCCAGTCGGGTCCGTACGCCTGGACGGCGATCGATTCGAGTTCCCCGACGAATTCGAGGGCGTCCCAGATCCGGTCGGACGGGGCCTTGGCCATGCCGCGCCCGATGAGCGGACGCAGCGGCTCGGGAACCCGTTCCAGCGGCGGCGGGGAGGTGGTGTGCCCCGCCATCAGCGCCTCCGAAGTCGTCCCGGGGAACGGCTTCTCACCGCTGATGCTTTCCACGAAGACGCAGGTGGCGGCATAGAGGTCGGTCGCGGGAGTGGCCGGCTCGCCCGCCCACTGCTCGGGCGCCATGTAGGCGGGGGTTCCGGCGCGGCCGCTCTGCCCGGTCAGGACGGCGACCCCGAAGTCGATCAGCTTGCTCTGCCCGTCGTCCTGGACGAGCACGTTGGCGGGCTTGAAGTCCCGGTGGACGACCCCGACCGCGTGGGCCGCCGCCAAACCGAGCAACGATCCCTTCAACGTCGTCAGCGCGGCCTCCGGCGTCAAAGGCCCGTCGTGTTCGTCCAGGACCTTCCGCAGCGGACGCCCGGCGACCGCCTCCAGGACGATCGCCGCGCCCCAGGGCGACTCCAGGTACTCCAGCAGCCGCGCCACGTGCGGGTCGACCACCCGCTTGAGCATCTGCGCCTCGGCCCGGAAGGTGTCCCGCGCCGCCGTGTCACCCAGCGACCCCGACGCCAGATACTTGATCGCAACAGGCCGCCCACCGGACTCATGCCGCGCGAGCACCACCTCGCCCTGCGCCCCGGCCCCCAACTCCGCCAGTTCCACGAACCCCGGAAGCCGGTGCCCGCTCGACATCACTGTCCCGTGTTGGTCTGAATCTCACTCACGACGAGCGGCGTCGGCTGCGACGTCACGGTCTCGGCGCCCAGGTCGCCGCCGGTGGGGGCGCAGGCGGGTCCGTCGCAACTCCAGGTGAGGTTCCAGGTGATGGTCGCGGTGATCTGGTACGCGCCCGACGGTTGCCCGGTCGACGACCGCTTGTAGGTGTAGTTGCAGGTCTCGCCGCTCTTGCTGCCCGCGTCCTCGCACCGCTTCCGGGACTCGCCCATGTTCCAGGTGACCGAGACGGGGTCCGCCGTGGCCTGGATCGACTGCCCGCCGCCGCCGATCGGGTCGGTCTTCACCACCCGGAAGCCGTCCACCCAGAGGGATGTCCGGATCCTGACATAGGTCTTGCCGTCCGGTGCGGTGTGCACGATGGGCGCCGGAAGTTCGGCGGAGCTCTTGGCGGCTGCCACCCAGTCGAGGGTGGTCGGCGCGGCCGGCGCCGGCGGATCCGCCTCGGGAGCGACGAATCCCACCCCCTCGTTCTCGGTCAGGCCC
>NZ_SMKH01000127.1 GCF_004348515.1 Actinomadura sp. KC345
GGCGGGGGCGGCGGCGCGGCCTGCCTACCCGGGTCGTCGACCGAGATCCCGTAGTCGGTGGCCAGGCCGCCGAGGCCCGTGTCGTAGCCCTGCCCGACCGCGCGGAACTTCCACGCCCCCTGCCGCCGGTACAACTCGCCGAGGACGAACGCCGTCTCCGAGGTGGCTCCCACGCTGTCGAACCGGGCGATCTCCGTCCCGGCCGCCGCGTCCACCACGCGCACGTACAAGCCCTGGAGCTGGCCGAACGTCCCGCCGTCGGACGACGCGGCGATGACGATCTTGTCGATGCCGGGCTCGACGCGGTTCAGGTCGGCCGACAGGACGTCCAGGACGGTCGGTCCCTGCTGCTTGCCGTCGTGGCGGACGGCGCCCGACTTGTGCGCGGGCTGGTTGTAGAAGACGAAGTCGTCGTCCGAACGCACCCGGCCGGTATCCGCCAGCAGGAGGGCCGACGCGTCGGCGTCGGGCACGCCCGGACCGCTCTGCCAACCGAGTTCGACCCGGACCGACGGAACCGGCACCGCGGTGTTGGCGCCCTTCTGCATCGACATGAACGCTCCCCATCATCCGATCGCGATGTGCCCAACCTACGGCCAGTCCCGCGGCCTTCGCGACCTGCCGCGAGAGGAAGGACGCACGAACCCGGTCCGGAGTTCCGCTCGGGCGACGGCTACCCCGAGGTCACGGGACGCGGGCCGTCCATCCGGGGGTGCCGAACTTGTCGATCACGTACTTGCCGGCGAGGCGCATCTCGTCCTCGGTGATCCGGTCGCCGGTCAGCCCGTGCCGGCTCCGGAAATGCCCGATCATCCGGTCGATGATCTCCTCGCGGGGCAGCCCGGTCTGGCGGCGCAGCGGGTCGACGCGCTTGACCGCGCTGGCGATCCCCTTGTCGGAGATCTTCTCCCTGCCGATCCGCAGCACCTGCAGCATCTTCTCGGCGTCGATGTCGTAGGACATCGTCACGTGGTGCAGCACCGCGCCCGCGGCGAGCCGCTTCTGCGCCGCTCCCGCGATCTTGCCCTGGTCGGAGGTGATGTCGTTCAGCGGCTGGTACCAGGCCCTGATCCCGAGTTCGCCGAGCGCGCCGAGCACCCAGTCGTCCAGGAACGCGTAGCTCTCCGCGAACGACATGCCGGCCACCAGCGTCTCCGGCGCGTACAGCGAATAGGTGATCGTGTTGCCCGGCTCGATGAACATCGCCCCGCCGCCGCTGATGCGCCGGACCACCTCCACCCCGTACCGCTCGGCCGTTCCGGCGTCGACCTCGTTACGCAGCGACTGGAAGCTGCCGATGACGACCGCGGGCGACGCCCACTCCCACACCCGCAGGGTCGGCGGGCGGCGTCCCGCGCCGACCTCCTCGGCGAGGACCTGGTCGAGCGCCATGTGGAGGGCGGGCTCCTGCGGCGGTTCGTGGATCAGCCGCCAGTCGTGGTCGCGCCAGTCCGACGCCCGCCCGAGTGCCCGCCGCACGGCGATCCCGACGGCCTCGGCCGTGATCCCGAGCATCACCGTGCCGCGCGGCAGTCCCGCCTCCACGCGGGCACCGATCGCCTTCGCGTCGAGCTTCGCGGGCAGGCCCTCAAGGACGGCGTCGATCGCTTCCAAGGCGCCGTCGGGCTCCAGGAAGAAGTCGCCGCTGATCCTCGGCCCGCGCAGGAGACCGTCCACGACATCGACGTCCGCGACGACGAGCTTGCCACCCGGAACCTTGTACTCACCGTGCATCACGTACACATGAACCCCGCGCGCCCACACCTGATTCCAGAGCGGGCGCCCGGTCAGGCGACCGCGCGGAGCCGTGCGTCGAGAGCCTCCAGGTCGGGGAGGAACCAGACGTGGCCGGCCGCGTTCGACTCGCGGACGAGCGCCCGCAGCGCCGAGCTGGAGGCCAGGTGCTCGGAGATGTCGCCGATGACGACCAGGCGCAGGCGGTAGTTGGCGAACTTCTGCATCACCTCGCCGGCGAAACGGGTGCCCAGCGCGAAGAAGGCCGGGGCCAGCCGGCTCGCGGGCACGGCCACCACCTCGGCGCCGAGGAAGGCGGCGCCGATCAGGTCCAACGCGTCCTCCACGGTGGCCACCTGCGGCCCGTCCGGATGGCACACCATCACCTGCGTCCCGGCCCGCTCCTGCAGCTCGTCAGTCACCCTCGTCCTCCTCTTCGGCCAGCAGGCCGTTGTCGCCGCCGAGCACGCCGTCCAGCAGGCGCAGCACGTCGGCGGTGGCGGCGGCGCCGCCCAATATCACGATCTTCATGCGGTTGAGCTCCTGGTCATGGACGGTCTGCACGCGCAGGTGGTCGCCACGCTCCCCCGTGTTCACACCGGCCAGGACGAGCGTGCTCACCCGGTCGGCCGCGGCGTGGCCGATGCCGTCGATCTGCACGATGCTCGACACCTCCACCCGCGCGGCGGCACCGCCGGGTGCGGGCCGCGGGAGCCGCTGCGGCCCGGTCAGCTCCGCCAGGTCGGCCTGCGCGATCCGGTACTGCTTGCCGATCCGGACCGCCTTGAGCCGGCCGGTCCGGATGTAGCCGCGCACGGTCCGCACATGCAGCCCGAGATGATCGGCCACCTCCTCGACCGAGTACATTTTATCCTTCATCGTTACCTAACCTAAGCCATGTAGGGAGTGATAGGGAAGTTTGCTACCCCGATGCCTCGGAGGCTGATCCGTCGGGCATCGTTCGAGGGCGACGGTCGAGGAGAGTGGAGAAGCTCGTCATGTGGGGGAACTTCATCGGCCGGGCCGGCGACGCCTGAAGGCCCTCGGCCGCACCCGCGACCGGGGCAGAACCAAGCCAGAATCACACCAAACAGTGATCTTCCGCATTTCTCCGTACATGCTGCACTCCGCCTGGTATGTTCGCGCGACCCGTCCGGGCCTCCGGTGTCCCCCCGCTGAAGGAGTCGAAGGCATGCGCACCCGGCCGCTTTACGACATCGCGGCAGTCCTCGCGCGGATCGGCGTGGGCGTCGTGTTCATGGCGCACGGCTGGCAGAAGATCGAGGCGGGCGTCACCGCGACCAGCGAGTCGTTCGACGGCCTCGGCGTACCGCTCCCGACCGCCGCCGCCGTCTACTCCGCGTTCGTCGAACTGCTGGGCGGCGCCGCGCTGATCGCCGGGCTGGGCCTGCCCATCACCGGCGCCCTGCTGTTCGTCGACATGGTCGGCGCGTTCGTGTTCGTCCACGCCGGCGAGGGCCTCTTCCTCGTGGACGGCACCACGGTCGAGAACGGCTTCGAACTCGTCCTCGTCCTCGGCATGGCCAGCCTCCTGTTCGCCGCGGGCGGCGGCGGCCGGCTCACCGTCGACCAATGGATCGTCCGCAAGCGCCTCAGGCGTCCGGAGGACGACGAAGGCGAGGAGGACGCGAAGAGCTTCGTCGAGTCGCTCCGCCAGGCGGAAACGAAGCCCCTCCCCAAGCCCGCGCGGAAGCCGTCGTCCCCGCGCCAGGAGAAGCCGCCGTCCGCGCCGCGCCAGGAGAAGGCCCCGGCGCCACCCGAGCCCACCGACCCTCCCGCCGGGGACACCGGCGGCAAGAACACCGGCACCGAGGACGACACGCTCGTGGCCGGACGCCGCAAATCACCCAGGCGCCGGCGCGCCCCCGGCACCGACCCCGGCGACACCGGGCCCACCTGATCGAAACGCCGAGGAGCCCGGCCGGTACGGCCGGGCTCCTCACTCGTTCGCCGTTCTAGCTGCAGCCGCTGGTGGAGCCGCAGCCCTCGCAGACATAGCAGCTGCCCGCCGGACGCATCTTCGTTCCGCAGGTCAGGCACAGCGGCGCGTCCGCGGTACGGCCCTGGCGGCTCTCGATGACCTCCATGGACGAGTGCGCCTCCGCGGGGGCGGGTTCCGGAGCCGCCGGCCTGGTGATCGCGGCGGTCTGGGCCAGCGACTCGTGGTCGACCTCGTCCTCCCCGTGCAGGGCCGCCGGGTCCTCACCGTTGGCCTGCATCGCCCGCTCCTCGGCGCTCAGGATCCCGAGCCCCGCCCGCTCCTCGAACGGCAGGTGGTCCAGCGCCAGCCGGCGGAAGATGTAGTCCATCACCGAGGTCGCCATGCGGATGTCGGGGTCGTCGGTCATGCCCGCCGGCTCGAACCGCATGTTGGTGAACTTCTCCACCCACGTCTCCAGCGGCACGCCGTACTGGAGGCTGATGGAGATCGCCATGGAGAAGGCGTCCATCACGCCGGCGAGCGTGGAGCCCTGCTTGCCGAGCTTGAGGAAGACCTCCCCGACACCGTCGTCCGGGTAGGACGACGCCGTCATGTAGCCCTCGGCGCCGGCGACGGAGAACCGCGTGACGGTCGCGGGCCGCTGCTTCGGCAGCCGCCTGCGGACGGGACGCGGCGTCGCCGCCTCCACGGTCTCCGGCGCCTCCTTCTTGCCCGCGGCCGACAGCGGCTGGCCCACCTTGCAGTTGTCGCGGTAGATCGCCAGGGCCTTCAGCCCGAGCCGCCACCCCTCGAAGTACACCCGCTCGATGTCCTCGATCGTGGCCTTCTCCGGCATGTTGACGGTCTTGGAGATCGCCCCGGACAGGAACGGCTGGACCGCCGCCATCATCCGGACGTGCCCCATCGGGCTGATCGCCCGCTCCCCCATCGCGCAGTCGAACACCTCGTAGTGCTCCGGCCGCAGGCCGGGGGCGTCCACCACGTGGCCGTGCTCGGCGATGTACTCGACGATCGCCTCGATCTGCTCCTGCTGATAGCCGAGCTGCTCCAGCGCCCGCGGCACCGTGTGGTTGACGATCTGCATCGACCCGCCGCCGACGAGCTTCTTGAACTTCATCAGCGCGAGGTCCGGCTCGATCCCGGTGGTGTCGCAGTCCATCATCAGCCCGATCGTCCCCGTGGGCGCCAGAAGGCTCGACTGGGCGTTGCGGTAGCCGTGCTTCTCGCCGGCCTTCAGGCAGTCCGCCCACTGCTTGGCGGCCGCGGCGTGGATGGACTTGTCCATCTCGTGGAGCGTGCGGATGCCGTCGTTGGCGGCGGCGTGCTTGCGCATGACGCGCTTGTGGCCCTCGGCGTTGCGCGCGTATCCCGCGTACGGTCCGACGACCCCCGCCATCTCGGCGGACCGGCGGTAGGCGACGCCCGTCATCAGGGACGTGATCGCCGCGGCCAGCGACCGCCCGCCGTCGGAGTCGTAGGCGTGACCGGTCGCCATCAGCAGCGCGCCGAGGTTGGCGTACCCGATGCCGAGCTGCCGGTAGTCGCGGGTCGTCTCCGCGATCTTCTCCGTGGGGAAGTCGGCGAACGTGATGGAGATGTCCATCGCCGTGATGACCAGCTCGGTGAGCTTGACGAACCTGGCGACGTCGAACGTCCCCGCGTCCGTGAGGAACATCATCAGGTTGATGCTGGCGAGGTTGCAGGACGAGTTGTCCAGGCTCATGTACTCGCTGCACGGGTTGCTCGCGGTGATACGCCCGGTCTCCGGGTTGGTGTGCCAGTCGTTGATCGTGTCGTCGTACTGGATGCCGGGGTCGGCGCACCCCCAGGCGGCCTTGGCCATCAGGCGGAACAGCTCCTTGGCCTTGACCGTGTCGACGGGCTCGCCGGTCATCCGGGCGCGCAGCGCGAACTCGCCGTCCGCCTCGACGGCCCGCATGAACTCGTCCGACACGCGGACCGAGTTGTTGGCGTTCTGGTACTGGACGCTGCCGATGTCCTTGCCGCCGAGGTCCATGTCGAACCCGGCGTCCCGCAGCGCGCGGATCTTGTCCTCCTCGCGCGCCTTGGTCTCGATGAACTCCTCGACGTCGGGGTGGTCGACGTCCAGCACGACCATCTTCGCCGCCCGCCGCGTCGCGCCGCCCGACTTGATCGTCCCGGCGGACGCGTCGGCGCCGCGCATGAAGGAGACCGGCCCGCTGGCCGTGCCACCGGACGAGAGCAGCTCCTTGCTGGAGCGGATACGGGACAGGTTCAGGCCGGCGCCGGAACCGCCCTTGAAGATGACGCCCTCTTCCTTGTACCAGTCGAGAATCGACTCCATCGTGTCGTCCACGGACAGGATGAAGCACGCCGAGACCTGCTGCGGGGACTTGGTGCCGACGTTGAACCAGACCGGGGAGTTGAAGCTGAAGTGCTGGTGGACCAGCGCGTACTTCAGTTCGTGCTCGAAGATCTCGGCGTCCTGGTCGGAGGCGAAATAGCCCTGCTCGCGACCGGTCTCGACGTACATGCCGACGACGCGGTCGACGAGCTGCTTGAGGCTCCATTCCCGCTGCGGCGTTCCCACGGCGCCGCGGAAGTACTTGGACGTGACGATGTTGACGGCGTTCAGCGACCAGAAGTCGGGGAACTCGACGCCGCGCTGCTCGAAGTTGACCGAGCCGTCGCGCCAGTTGGTCATGACGACGTCACGACGTTCCCAGCGCATCTCGTCGTACGGATGCACGCCGGGCGTGGTGAAAATGCGCTCGACCTTCAGCCCTTTGCGGCTCCCCTTGCCGCGCCGTGCCGCCGAGCCGCTCACCGTCTCCGTCATGAACTTCCCCCTTCTCGGACCCTCCCGCCGGGCCCTGTTCAGGAACAACCCCGCCGCCGCCCGGGACATGCCCGCGCGGAGGCGCTCTCAAAGTGTGGTGCTTGCGTTTCCGGAACCGTCCCTACCGGGACGGGCCGGGCTCCCCCGAGGAACCGGCCTTCCGCAGTGTCTCGATCTCCTTGGCGAAGTCGTCCAGCGACTCGAAGCTCCGGTAGACCGAGGCGAATCGCAGATAGGCGACCTCGTCGAGTTCGCCGAGCGGCCCCAGGATCGCGAGGCCGATCTCGTGCGAGGGGATTTCCGCGGAACCGGAGGACCTGATCTCCTCTTCGACCTGCTGGCCCAGCTTCGCGAGCGCATCCTCGTCGACCGGACGGCCCTGGCAGGCCCTGCGCACCCCGGCGATGATCTTTTCCCGGGAGAACGGCTCGGTGACCCCGCTGCGCTTGGCCACCATGACGAGCACATTCTCCTGTGTGGTGAATCGCTTGCCGCATTCGGCACACGACCGGCGGCGCCTAATGGCGGACCCGTCGTCGGTGGAGCGGCTGTCGATCACTTTGGTGTCAGGGTTGCGGCAGAACGGGCAGTGCACGTCCAATCCCTCCCCTGACAGAAACGCTGCACACCTCTGAACATCGCCATATATAGGTGAAGTACATCGATGTGACTACTAGATGTTGTGGTCAACGGTACGACCCGACGGAGGCGTTCGCAACCTGATCCGGTGCCTCGCACGTCACATCCGGCGCGTCGGCCCAGGTCACGCGAGGCACCCTGATTTTCGTCCCGGGCGTGTCGCCACAGACGGTCCCCGCCACCGCGCCGACAGTGACAGACCCCCTGGTCAGCCTGCTGTTCACCCGTTCCGTGACCGGGCGGGGACCGGCGCGATCGGCTCGGTCCGCGTGCACGCGAGGCCGGGGCGCCGTCCAGCGGACGAGGGCGGCCGTCCGCGCGGGGGCCGCCGGAGCCTCATGGGCGGAGACAAGGGCCCAGGCGCGGCGTCAGCGGGCGGGGAGGCGGAGTTCTTGACCGGGGCGGACGGTGGGGTCGCCGCCCATGCCGTTGAGGTCGATGATCCGCTGGACGATGCGGCGCGGGTCCGCGCCCGGTTCGGCGTCGGCGGCTATCTCCCAGAGAGTGTCACCCGGCTCGACGACGACGGTCCTGGCCGGTGCGGCATCGCCTCGATGACTTTCCTCGCCGCCCGCCAGGGCGCCGGGGCCGACCGTGAGCCACAGGGCCACGAGCGTGATGGTGGCGGCGAACAGGATCACGACGGCGCGGCCGCGGCGGGTCAGGCGGATCGGACTCCGGTCACTTTGGGGTGAACCCGACATCTCTCCCCTCCTCGACGTCGAACTCATTTTCGATCGAACACCCGCACGATGTTGTACCAGGAGGCGGCGAAAAAAAGCCAGCACATCTTCGAACAATTGTTTGATCATCCGCTCGTGACGCGGTAGCGTTCGATGACAAGGAGTGACGGATCGAGGCGCCCGGGAGGCGACGAGCGATGAGCAAGGTCCGGGAGCTGCCCGACGGGCCCATGGACGAGACGGGGCTGACGCAACGTCAGCGCATGGTGCTGGAGGTGATCCGCGACTCCGTCCAGCGCCGGGGGTACCCGCCGTCGATGCGCGAGATCGGCGAGGCCGTGGGCCTGACCAGCACCTCCAGCGTGTCGCACCAGCTCCGGGCGTTGCAGCGCAAGGGTTTCCTGCGGCGCGACCCCAACCGGCCGCGCGCGGTGGAGGTCCGGGTGCCGGGGGCGACCCCGGTACGGACGGACGAGGAGGCCTACGAGGCGCCCGGGGGGCAGGCGGCCGCGTCACAGCCCGCGCCCGCGTACGTGCCGCTGGTCGGGCGGATCGCCGCCGGTGGGCCGATCCTGGCCGAGGAGGCCGTGGAGGACGTCTTCACCCTGCCCAAGCAGCTCGTCGGCGAGGGCACGCACTTCCTCCTCAAGGTCACCGGCGACTCGATGATCGACGTCGCGATAGCGGACGGTGACTGGGTGGTCGTGCGGCAGCAGCCGGTGGCCGAGCAGGGCGACATCGTGGCCGCCATGATCGACGGCGAGGCGACGGTGAAGACGTTCAAGCGCCGGGACGACGGCCACATCTGGCTCATGCCGCAGAACCCGGCCTACGAGCCGATCGCCGGCGACGAGGCATCGGTGCTGGGACGCGTCGTGGCGGTCCTCCGCAAGATGTGAGCACCGTGACCAGAGGCGGCCACCGGAGCCCGGTGGCCGCCTCTGACGCGCCGGTCAGCGCTTGGGGACGATGTTGACGATCTTGGGGGCGCGCACGATGATCTTCGCGATCTCGGCGCCGCCCAGTGCGTCCTGGACCTTGGCGGAGTCCAGGGCCAGGCGCTCCAGCTCCGCGTCGGCGATGCCGGGCGGAACCTCCAGGCGGTCGCGGACCTTGCCCCCGACCTGGACGACGCAGGTGACCGCCTCCTCCACCAGCAGCGCGGGGTCGGCGGAGGGCCAGCCCGCGCCGATCACCGGTGCGGTGCGTCCCAGCCGCTCCCACGCCTCGTCGGCGGTGTAGGGGGCGAACAGCGACAGCATCGTGGCGATCGTCTCGGCGGCCTCGCGGACGGCGGGGTCGGCGGCGCCGGGGCCGGAGTCGATGGCCTTGCGGGTCGCGGTGACCAGCTCCATGATCCGGGCGATCGCGACGTTGAACCGCTGCGTCTCGACCAGCGTGGTGGCCTCGTCGACGGTACGGGCGGTCACGCGGCGCAGGGCCCTGTCGCCGGACGCGACGTCCACGCCGGGCAGGGAGGCGACCTCGGTGGCGATGCGGTGGACGCGGGACAGGAACTTCGACATGCCGTGCGGGGAGACGTCCGCCCAGTCGATGTCGTCCTCAGGCGGGCCGGAGAACAGGATGGCCAGCCGGACGACGTCCACGCCGAACTCGGCGATCTGCACACCCAGGTCGACGCCGTTGCCCAGCGACTTCGACATCGCCTTGCCCTGGTTGATCACCTGGCCCTGGTTCAGCAGCCGGCGGAACGGCTCGGTGAAGCCGATCATGCCCATGTCGTACAGGACCTTGGTGAAGAACCGGCTGTACAGCAGGTGCAGGATGGCGTGCTCGACGCCGCCGGTGTACTGGTCGACGGGCATCCACTTGCGGACCTGCTCGACGTCGAACGGGCCGTCCGCGTAGCCGGGCGAGCAGTAGCGGAAGTAGTACCAGGACGAGTCGACGAACGTGTCCATGGTGTCGGTGTCGCGGGTGGCGGCGCCGCCGCACTTGGGGCAGTCGACGTTGACCCACCCGGACGCGGCGGCCAGCGGCGAGGTGCCCTTGGGGGCCAGGTCGGCGCCGCGCAGGCCCTCGGGCAGCGTCACCGGCAGCTGGTCGTCGGGGACGGGGACCTCGCCGCACGCCTCGCAGTGCACGATCGGGATCGGGCAGCCCCAGAACCGCTGGCGCGACACCAGCCAGTCGCGCAGCCGGAAGTTCACCGACGCGCGGCCGGTGCCGCGCTCCTCCAGGATCTCGATGATGCGGGCGATGGCGTCGGCCTTGGTCAGCCCGTCGATCGGTCCGGAGTTGACCAGACGGCCGTCCCCGGGCGTCGCGATGCCGGTCTGGGCGGGGTCCTCCTCGCCGGTGTCCACGACGATCCGGACCGGCAGCCCGAACTTCAGCGCGAAGTCCAGGTCGCGCTGGTCGTGCGCCGGCACGCCCATGATCGCGCCGTGTCCGTAATCGGCCAGGACGAAGTCCGACGCCCAGACCGGGATGCGCTCGCCGGTGACCGGGTTGATCGCGTACCGGCCCAGGAAGACGCCGGTCTTCTCGCGCTCCGTGGACAGCCGTTCGATGTCGCTTTCCCGGGAGATCTCCTCGCGGTACGCCTCGAAGGCCGCCCGGCGGTCCGGGGCGCAGACCTCGTCGGCCAGCGGGGCGTCCGGGGCGATCACGAAGAACGTCGCGCCGAACATGGTGTCCGGCCGGGTCGTGAAGATCGTCACCGGCTCGTCCCGGCCCTCGACCACCACCTCGACGTCCGCGCCGGTGGAGCGACCGATCCAGTTGCGCTGCATCAGCAGGACCCGCTCGGGCCACTTGCCCTCCAGCTGCTCCATGTCGTCCAGCAGCCGGTCCGCGTAGTCGGTGATCTTGAAGTACCACTGGGTCAGCACGCGCTTCTCGACCAGGGTGCCGCAGCGTTCGCAGTGGCCGCCGACGACCTGCTCGTTGGCCAGGACCGTCTGGTCCTTGGGGCACCAGTTGACGTGGCCGCCCTTGCGGTAGGCCAGGCCCCGCTCGTAGAAGCGCAGGAACAGCCACTGCGTCCACTTGTAGTACTCGGGGTCGGAGGTGTGCAGGCGCCGCGTCCAGTCGAAGGACGGGGCGAACCGGCGGAACGAGGACGCCTGGGTCTCGATGTTGGCGTACGTCCACTCGGCGGGGTGGGAGTCGCGCTTGATGGCGGCGTTCTCGGCGGGCAGGCCGAAGGAGTCCCAGCCGATCGGGTGCAGGACGTTGAAGCCGCGCTGGAACCAGTAGCGGGCGGGGACGTCGCCGATGGCGAACGCCTCCGCGTGGCCCATGTGCAGGTCACCGCTGGGATAGGGGAACATGTCCAGCGCGTAGCGCCGTTCGCGGCCGTCGTCCTTCTCCTCGGCCGTGAACGGTTCGAGCTCCGCCCAGCGGGCCTGCCACTTGTCCTGAATCGCCCGCGGGTCGTACCCATCATTCAGGGGAGGCGCCCCCCCTGAACCCCCCGCCGCTGCGCGGGAAGTAGCGTCGCTGCTCACGGCCACAAACTCCGGTTTCTTGCTCGCTGATTGCAGGGGCCAGGCTGTTCGCCGACACGCTGTCCGCCGACATGAAATGGCCCCTCGCACAGGAGGGGCCACCACGCTGACGTCAGTCCGTCAACGTGGTCGTTCAAGGAGCAGCCTGGCTGACATACAACAAGAGTAGCGCAGCCGCAAGCCCTCCCGCCGGGAGTTAATGGCCGGATTCCTGCCGGGCCATGGAGACCACGCCGGTCACCTGGACGCGGGTGAGTTCGAGGTCCGCGCCGACCGCGGCGAGGGTCTCCTCCTCGGACGCGCTGAGCTTCCCGTCGGCGAGGGCGATCTCGGCCGCGGCGCGCAGGATGCTCTCGCGGGCCTCGGGGGCGAGTGCGGACGCGGCGCGTCCCATCTCGACGCGGACCTCGTCGAACGGGCGGGCGAGGTCGCCGTTCAGGGCGTTGTCGTCGTAGCCGGCGACACCGGCCTGCCGGACGACGGCGACGGCCCGGGAGCGGACGGCGGCGTTGGTGTAGTCGCCGGAGCGCAGGACCTGCGCGATGGCCATGCGCAGGAGCATCGCGGGCATCTGCGCGAGCTGCGCGGTGGTCGGCACGTTGAGGACGCCGAGGTTCCAGCGGCCCTTGCACGTGTCGCACTCGACGATCTCGCCGCCGGCCTTGGTGAGGGGAATGACGGGGACGAAGAACAGCGTGAAGAAGTTGCGCCCCTGCCGGCGCCGGTAGTCGCGGTCGCCGCCACAGGCGGGACAGTGGAAGGTTCCCCGGCTCAGGGTGAAGAACACGACGCGCCAGCCGAAAATGATCAAGATGTGCACCCCTTCTCGGTAGAGCGGCACATGGTAACGGTGCCATGGCGATCACAGCAGGGAAACCGGCGCGTGGAAACGGCACGTCAAGGCCCCTCGAAGGATGGCGCGGCCGGATCCCCATGCACGAAGATGAACGGAACGGCCAATACACTCGCCGGTAACGCCGGTCACTTTCGCGCGAGGAGTGCCATGCTCAACCTGTCCGTGCTGCTGGAGGACGCCGCCAGGGAGACGCCCGACCGCGAGGCGGTCGTGTTCGGCGACCTCCGGCTCTCCTACTCGTTCATCGAATCGGTCGCCAACCAGGTCGCGAACCTGCTGCGGTCGCGCGGCATCGGACCGGGTGACAAGGTCGCGCTGTCCAGCCCGAACCTCCCCTACTTCCCGATGGTCTACTTCGGGGTGCTCAAGGCGGGCGCGGTCGTCGTCCCGCTGAACGTCCTACTCAAGCCGCGGGAGATCGCCTACCACCTCGAGGACTCCGACGCCAAGGCGCTGTTCTGCTTCGAGGGGACGCCCGAGCTGCCGCTCGGCGAGATGGGGTACGCCGGGTTCCAGCAGGCCGAAGACTGCGAGCACTTCTTCCTGCTGCCCGCGAACCCCGCGGCGACCGAGTCGCCGATCGAGGGCGCCGAGCTGTTCTGGGCGGCGCTGGCCGGCCGGCCCGGGACGTTCGACCCCGCGCTGACGGACCCGAACGACACCGCCGTGATCATCTACACCAGCGGGACGACGGGGCAGCCGAAGGGCGCCGAGCTGTCGCACGGCAACCTGCTGACGAACGCCATGGTGAGCGACACGCTGTTCCAGCGAACGCTGCACGACACATCGCTGGTGACGCTGCCGCTGTTCCACATCTTCGGGCAGACGTGCGTGATGAACGTCGGCATCTACCGGCGGGCGACGCTCGTCCTGCAGCCGAGGTTCGAGGCCAAGCAGGCCGTCGAGCTGATGGTGAAGGAGAAGGTGAACCTCTTCGCGGGCGTCCCGACGATGTACTGGGGCCTGCTGAGCGACGACACGTCCAACGAGGACATCGCGGTGATCCAGGAGAACCTGCGCGTCGCGGTGTCGGGGGGTTCGGCGCTCCAGATGGAGGTCCTCAAGGGGTTCAAGAAGAAGTTCGACGTCGACGTCCTGGAGGGCTACGGCCTGTCGGAGACGTCGCCGGTGGCCTCGTTCAACCGCCCGGACCGCACGGCCAAGCCGGGTTCGATCGGCCTGCCGATCTGGGGCGTGGAGATGAAGCTGATCGACGACGACTGGAAGGAGATCGAGGGCGAGGGGCCCGGGGAGATCGCCATCCGCGGCCACAACATCATGAAGGGCTACTACGACCGGCCCGAGGCGACCGCGGAGTCGATCAGGGACGGCTGGTTCCGCACCGGTGATGTGGCGCGCCGCGACGAGGAGGGCTACTACTTCATCATCGACCGCTCGAAGGACATGATCATCCGCGGTGGCTACAACGTGTACCCGCGGGAGATCGAGGAGGTCCTGATGGGCCACCCGGAGGTGTCGCTGGCCGCCGTCGTGGGCGTCGAGCACCCCTCGCACGGCGAGGAGGTCAAGGCGTACGTGATCCGGACGCCGGGCGCCGCCGTCACCGAGGACGAGCTGGTCGCGTGGGGCAAGGAGCAGTTCGCGAACTACAAGTACCCGCGGATCGTCGAGTTCCGCGACGAGCTGCCGATGACGGCCACCGGCAAGATCCTCAAGCGCGAACTCCGCTGATCCGCCCGGCCCCGGGGCCCCACCCACGGGTGGGGCCCCGGGTTCCGGACTGCCGCGCGGGACGGTGCCCCGGCCGGGCGGGTCGTCCGTCTCAGATCGTGTACGGCAGGCGCTTGATGCCGTTGATGAAGTTGGACTCCAGGCGGGCCGGCTCCTCGGACGCGCGGATGTCCGGCGTCCGGCGGAGCAGCTCGCGGAACATCACGGTGATCTCGCGCCGGGCCAGGTGCGCGCCGAGGCAGAAGTGCGGTCCCGGCCCGCCGAAACCGACGTGCGGGTTGGGGTCGCGCAGGATGTCGAACCTCCCGGGGTCGGTGAAGACCGACTCGTCGCGGTTGGCCGACCAGTAGTACAGGATGAGCTTGTCGCCCTCCTTGACCTCGTGGTCGTTCAGCGTGGTGTCGCGGGTCGCGGTGCGGCGCATCCAGATGACGGGCGACACGAACCGGACGATCTCCTCGACGGCGCCGGGGATGCGGGCGTCGAAGTCCTCGGTGAGCAGGGCGCGCTGGTCGGGGTTGCGGGTGAACAGGTCCAGGCCGTGCGCGATGGCGTTGCGGGTGGTCTCGTTCCCGGCGACGACCAGCAGGATGAAGAACGAGCCGAGCTCCTGGTCGGTCAGCGACTCACCGTCGATATTGGCGTTCACCAGCGCGGAGGTCAGGTCGTCGGTGGGGTCCTTGCGGCGCCGGCGGCCGAGCTCCTCGACCAGGCCCTTGAGCGTCTCGCCCGCGCCGAGGAGCGCCATCGCCATCTGCTCGGCGTCGTCCGAGGGGATGAACTCGGGGTCGTTGCCCGCGAGGATGACGTTGGTGGCGTCCAGGACCGTCGGGTACTGGTCCTCGCCGATGCCCATCATGTCGCAAATGATCTTCAGCGGGAGCCGGGCGGCGACGTCGGAGACGAAGTCGCCCGAGCCGCCGCCCGCCGCGACGTTGTCGACGATCTCGGCGGCGACGGCCTCGACCTGGTCCTCGAACCGCTGGATCATGCGCGGGGAGAACGCCCGGGACACGATCCGCCTGATCTTGGCGTGCCGGGGGTCGTCCATGCTGATCATCGAGCCGAAGAACTCGTGCATGTCGCCGGGCATGTCCGGGATGCTGATGGCGCCCTTGCCGGAGCAGAAGTCCTGCGGGCGCCGGGAGGCCTCGATGACGTCGGCGTGGCGCGTGAGGGCGTAGTAGCCGGGCCCCTGAGGCATGATGACGATGTCGGGCTCCTCGAAGCGCACCAACTCCGAGTGCCATCGAAGGGCCTTGAACGCCTCGTGCCGGTACTCGTGCGGCTGCCGCCAGAACTCCCAGTCCGTCAGGTTGATGTCCTCGACGTTGAGCACGTGCCACCACCTCGTCACTTTCCGAACCCGATTCGGTTTACAGGCAGCCTCTCAAAGTAAAGCCGCACGTGCACACTGATCGTCTCCGTGACGCCACTCACACTAGCGCCCCGCACAGCGGGCGGTCCCTGCCCGCGGGGTAGCGTGCGCGGCGATACCGAGGAGGCGGACATGGGTGACATCGCGACCGGATCGGTCACCGCGAACGGGCTCGACTTCGGCTACCTGGCGGCCGGCCCCGAGGACGGGCCCCTGGCCCTGCTCCTGCACGGCTTCCCCGACTCGGCGCACACGTGGCGCCATCTCATGCCCGAACTCGCCGCCGCCGGATACCGCGCCGTCGCACCCTTCATGCGCGGCTACGCCCCCACCTCCGTCCCGGAGGACGGCGCCTACCAGAGCGGCGCCCTCGCCGCCGACGCCATCGCCCTGCACGAGGCGCTCGGGGGCGGCTCCGACGCCGTCATCGTCGGCCACGACTGGGGCGCCTTCGCCACCTACGGCGCCGCGAACGCCGCACCCGGCCGGTGGCGCAGGGTGGTCGCCATGTCCGTCCCGCCGATCTCGGTGATGGCGACCGCGTTCTTCGACTACGAGCAGCTCAAGCGCTCGTTCTACATCTTCGTCTTCCAGACCCCGCTGGCCGAGGCCGCCCTGGACCGCGCGTTCGTCGAAGGGCTCTGGCGCGACTGGTCGCCGGACGACGGCCGTGACCGCTCCGAGGACGTCGACCGCGTCATGGACTGCCTGGCCACACCCGCCAACGCCACGGCGGCGATCGAGTACTACCGCGCGATGCTCGACCCGTCCCGGCTCGTCAAGCGCTACGCCGCCGAGCAGAAGGCGGCGACCACGGTGGGCGAACTGCCCGTCCTGTACTTGCACGGCGCCGACGACGGCTGCCTGGGCGCGGACGTGGTCGCGCCCGGCGGCGGCCTCGGCGCCGCCGAGGCCGCGCTGCCGCCGGGGTCGCGGGCCGCCCTCGTCCCCGGCGCCGGCCACTTCCTCCAGCTCGACCGCCCGGAGGACGTGAACACCCGCATCCTGGACTGGCTCGCCTAGTGCGGCGACCACGAACGTCGACCGGGTCGCCATAGCGTTGACTTGCGGCGTGTTGTTGTTTTCGACGCGCTCATAACAACAACACGCCGCAAGTCAACGCACCCGGTGAACCTTGGTGGACACCGCACCAGGCGGTCACCGGGGCGACGCCCGTGCGGCGGGTGTTCCCGTCAGGCACCGAACATGGGGGCGTCGGGTGGGCCCAGGTCCGGCCGGATGCGGACGAAGCGGACCGCGTGCCGCCAACGGCCGCGCTCGACGGCGGCGTCCGCGCTCATCTCCACGACGATCTCCGGCTCCGTCCGGACGTAGCGGATCGGCGGATGCGCCCCGTACAGGCCGCCGGCGAACCCGGCCGGCAGCTCCGCCGGCCACGGGTGGTCCGGGCCGGCGTGGCGCAGCACGTCGGCGAGCGACGTGCGGGCGGCGGGCGAGAGAGGAGTCGTCCGGGCGACGACGCGGAGGCGGCCGCCGGTGTCGTAGCGGCCGAGGATCAGTGAATCGGGGGCCTGCCGGGTGCCGGTCACCCCGCCGACGATCGCCTCGGTGGTGATGCGGCGCTTCACCTTCCACCAGCGGCGGCGCCCTTCCAGGTACGCGCCGTCGGCGTCCTTGACGACGAGCCCCTCGACGCCCTGGACGGCGAAGGCGTCGAACCAGAGTTCGGCCTCCCCGGCATCGGACGTCTGCGGCGTGAGGATGACCCGGGCGGACGGCGGGGCGTCGCCGAGCAGGGCCTCCAGCACGGTGCGGCGTTCCCGCAGCGGGCGGGGGCGCAGGTCCACGCCGTCCGATTCCAGGACGTCGAACGCGACATAGTGGCAGGGTTCGGTCCGCGCGAACTGGGCACTGCGGCGCCCGGCGACATGGCGCCGCTGCAGCGCGCCGAAGTCGAGGCGCCCGTCGTCACCCCAGCGGACGATCTCGCCGTCGAGGACCGTGCCGGGCGCGAGCCGCTCCGCCAAGGCCGCGACGATCTCGGGGAACCCCTCGTTGAAGCGGGTCCGGCGGCGCGACGACAGTTGGACGGCGCCGTCCTCGTCCACGAGCGCGACCGCGCGGAACCCGTCGAACTTCGGCTCGTACCGGCAGCCTCCCGGGCACGCCTGCGGCGGCGGGATGTGGTCGATGGGCGCGGCCAGCATCGGCCTCACCGGGGACCGGATGTGCATGGCCTCGCGCCCCCCGAGCTCGACGGTTCCGAAGGCCGCCGTACCCCGTCCGGACTGCCCCGATATACCGGTGGGCGGAATGTTGACCCGCGGTTTGAGCGACCGGGGCTCAGGCCGTGAAGCGCCGCGGCATGATCGCGAGGCGGAGATCGTGGTGCTCGCGGCGGAGGCGGCCGTCGGTCCTCCCCGTCCACGGCGTCAGATCAGGTCTCGCCGAGATCGTGCCGCGGCGTCCGGAAGTCAGGGATCGCAAGCGCCGATGAGCCGGCCGGATATCCGGCCGGTTCATCGGTGCTTGGGGACGGTTGCGTCGTCACGAACCCCAGTCGGGACGCAGCGGCATGTGGCTCGTGCCGTCGTCCTGCAGCTTGACGCCAAGCGTCTGGTGCAGCTGGATCCAGTTCTGGTTGAAGCCGAGCACGCAGCCGGCCATGTAGACGCGCCACACGCGGGCCGTGCCCTCGCCGACCTCGGCGACCGCCTCGTCCCAGTGCTCGTCGAGGTTCTCGCACCAGCCGGTGAGCGTGCGGGCGTAGTGCTCGCGCAGGTTCTCCTGGTGCCGGATCTCGAAGCCCGCGTCGTTCATCTGCATCTGGACGTAGCCGGGGCCCTCCAGCTCACCGTCCGGGAACACGTAGCGGTTGATGAACCCGTTCTCCTTGCGGGACGGGGCGATGTTGTCCGGGCGGGTGATGGTGTGGTTCAGCATCCGCCCGCCCTTCTTCAGCTTCCCGTGCAGGAACGAGAAGTAGGCCGGCAGGTTGGCCTTTCCGATGTGCTCGGTGAGCCCGATGGAGCTGACCGCGTCGAAGCCCGTCTCGGTCACGTCCCGGTAGTCCATGTGACGGACCTCCGCGAGGTCCGACAGGCCCCGGTCGGCGATGGCCTTCTGCGCCCACTCGGCCTGCTGCTTGGACAGCGTGACGCCGAGCGCCTTGACGCCGTACTCCTGCGCGGCGTGCATCACCATCCCGCCCCAGCCGCAGCCCACGTCCAGCAGCCGCATCCCCGGCTTCAGCGCGATCTTCTTCGCCACCAGGTCGTGCTTGTTGAACTGCGCCTCTTCCAGCGTCGCGTCCTCCCGCGGGTAGCACGCGCACGTGTAGGCCATCGAGGGGCCGAGGACCCACTCGTAGAACGTGTTGGACACGTCGTAGTGGTGGGAGATCGCCTTCGCGTCCCGGCGCTTGGAGTGCCGCAGCCACGACGGGATGCGGCTGAACGGCGCCTCCTGCGGCGGCGGCTCCAGGCGGCGCGTGATCGCGGCGCGCAGCAGCGGATCGCCCAGCACACCGCCGACGATCCGCGCCTTGTCGCGCCCCGTCACCTCGCTGAGCACCTGCTGCATCGTCGTCAGCGCCGTGATCATGTCGCCGCTGACGTCGATCATGCCGGTGACGTAGGCGCGGGCCAGGCCCAGCGCCCCCGGCGAGTGCAGAAGATACGAGACCGCGTACGGCGAACGGACGTCGAATCGGATGTCGGCGCCGGGCACCCCCGCCCGCGATCCGTCGTACGCCGTGAACTCCACTGGCGCCTCAGCCCCGGCGAGCCGCTCGAAGACCCTGGCCAGCGTCATTGTGATCCCTCCTGTCTCTCCCCCGGCCGAGGCGATCGGCCACCGTCCGGGCACGCTCCCCCTTGAACGGCGGACGCCTGGTCAGCGTCCGCGTACGCACTTGTCGTAGAGATCCAGCAGCCGCTCGCCGGGGTCGTAGCTTCCCTTGAGCCGCCGGTAGGTCTCCCCGTCGTAGTTCCGCCAGAACTCGTCCCTGCTGTAAAAGGCCGTCGAATAGAGGGACTTGTGCCCGTCAAGGGCGGCGACCTTACGTTCGATGAGCCGGTTGTGGTACTCGGGAATCTGCCCCGGCGGAAGCCGGACCGTCCCCCAGAACCCCGCGTTCACGTACGTTCGGCCGGCCTCCAGCGGGTACAGCGGCCACCGCTCCTTCGCGCGCAGCGGGCACAGCCAGATCGGGCTCATGCCGACGTCGCCGTGGAAGAACTCCAGGAACTCCGGCAGCCTCTCGATCGGCACCTCGATGTCCTGGATGACGTCCTCGCGCGGCCTCAGCCCGCGCCACCGCTCCGCCCTCGCGACGACGTGGTAGCGCCGGTCGTAGGCGACGAGCCTGCGGTACACGTCCGACCGCTTGTACTTGTCGGGCCACAGCCTCCGGACGGCCGGCTTCTGCACGCCGAAAGCGCCCGAGCACCAGAACCAGTCGGTGTCCCAGCGCCAGATGTAGTCGCGGATCGTCAGGAAGTCGACCGAACGCTCCTGGATCGACCGGTAGTAGATCTGCTGGCCCGTGTAGTCGGAGGTGTACGGCGCCGAGTCCGCGAAGAACCCGAGCGTGATGTACTGCTCGTTCGCGCCGAACACGGTCCCGTCCATGAAGTCGACGGCCTCGCCCTCGAACTTCCCGGAATCGGTGATCTCACCCATCACCCTGGTCAGCTCGGCCGCGTCGCCGAACCGCAGGTGCCGCAGCCGGACGTACGGGCTGACCGGCCTCAGCTCGATCTTCAGCCGCAGCGTGTAGCCCAGCGTCCCGTAGGAGTTCGGGAAACCGTAGAACAGGTCCGCGTGCTCGTTGTCCCTCGTCGCGGTGACGATGCGGCCGTCGCCCGTGAGGACCTCCAGCTCCAGCGCGCCCTCGTGCGGCAGCCCGTCCCGGAACGAGGTCGACTCGATGCCGAGCCCGGTCACCGCGCCGCCCAGCGTGATCGTCTTCAGCTGCGGGACGACCGTGGGCATCAGCCCGTGCGGCAAGGTCGCGTCCACCAGGGCCTCGTACGTCGTCATGCCCTGGACCTGCGCGGTCCGCTCGCCGGGATCGACGCTGAGCACCTTGTCGAACCCGGACACGTCCAGCCCCGGCGCGTCCGAGGGGTCGCGCCACCGGAAGAGGTTCGAGGTCCGCTTGGCCAGCCGTACCGGCGTACCCGCCGGGATCGCCTCGTAGGACCTCCTGAGCGCCTCGACCGCCCGCTGGTGATCGCCCTTGACCGCAAGCTCCGTCATCTGCCCTCCCGAACATAGTTAATCGATCATCCCATGCACGGTCCACATAATTCGGACGTTAGGGGAGTCACAGGAAGGGAGGGGAATAACACCACGTGTGCATACATGGGCGTCGTTTCATCTCCTGGAGCCAGCAGAACCGCAAGACGCGGCCACGTCAACTTTCCCCCAAGCCCGACACCGACAAACCCAACCC
>NZ_SMKH01000128.1 GCF_004348515.1 Actinomadura sp. KC345
TTCAACCGCATGCTCGGCTGCCTGCACCACTGCCTCCAACACCGGCAGCTCTACACCGAACACACCGCCTTCCCCACCCGCCTGGCCGCAGCCGCTTGACAACTTAACCGCGTGGGATGTCTCCATGACCACTTCCTCGAGCTAGCGCTTACACCCGCCGCACTGGGAGCGAGCGTAGCCTCCATGCCCTGGACAAACACACCAAAGGCCCCAACGTCACCAGCCGGACCACTGCCCCACACCGGCTCCCCGCCCACACGAGAACACCGCCTCTGGCGGACGGGGCTCGGCTGGGGCACGGCCTACGCTCTTCGGAGCAGACGTGAGGGGTTTCAGGTGTAGACGCCCCGGCCGTACTCTTCCGGTCCCTTGGTGAAGTCGTCCGGCCGTGTCTTGCGCAGCTTCTGGTACCGGACGTCGAAGAACTCGATGGCCTCTTTGAGGCTGCAGTCGAACGCCCGTCTGACCCAGATCAACGCGCTGATCACCTCGCCGTTGACGATCAGCTCATCAAGACGCTCGAACTCCGCGCTCACCCCCAGATCGTCGCAGTCCGTGCGCTCGACTCTCCACGGACGGCGGCCGCGACCACCGTTCACCGGCGCACTGAGCACGCTCCACGGCCCGCGGCCCCCCAGTGACCGGCGCCCCCACCGCACGCTCCGGCGAGCAATGCTTGAGACCTGTGGATCGGCCGGGACGGGGTGTACCTTCCCGGTGATCTGTTGAGGCTCACGCAGGCGAACGGGCCAACGTCGGTCTCAGGAAGCCGCACCCATGCTCACCGTGGTGTCCGATTCTGAGGACGGTGGCAGCCATGCGGGAAACGCGGCGCCGTCCGTATCGCTGATCGACGAGATCGTCCGGGAGGGCGCCCGCCGGATGCTGGCCGAGGCGCTGCCAGCCGAGGTCGACGCCTACGTCGCCCGGTTCATCGACGAGCGCAGCGAGCAGGGTCGTCGTCTGGTCGTGCGCAACGGCTCGCACCAGCCGCACGCGGTCTTCACCCAGGCGGGGCCGATCAAGGTGAAGACCCCGCGCGTCAACGACAAGCGCATCGACCCGGCCACGGGGGAGCGGCAGCGGTTCTCCTCTACGGTCTTGCCGCCCCCGGCCAACTCCACTGACACGAAAGACCCGATCCACAGGTATCGACTATTCCTCCGCTCCGGCGCGGGCCCTCCGTTGATCACGAAAGACGAAGGCATCGGCTCGTCGACGACAGACCCCGCGCCGACTGATGCCACGAACAGCGCGCTGCACAACGAACCCGCAACACCCCGGGCAACCGAAAGCCGCCGCAGCAACCGCTACAACCGGGCAGGGAGATCGTGAGGCTATATCGGAAGGAACAGCGTCCCTAATGACTACCGTCGGACTTCATAGGCGGCGCGGTGACTGGCGTGTTCTGAGCGGCTCGGATACGCCATCGACCCTGAGCGTCTCAGGTCAGCGTCATCTGCAGGATGCTTTCCATCGGATCCTTCTCAACGACGGCGAGTTGCCCATCCGCGTTAGCAGAACGTTGCCGTGCGTGGACCACGGCGACCTCAGGCGTGATGAACACAGTGAACCTTTTTCAACGTGCGTTGAGCTCGCGGTTCTGGAGGACGTGGATGGCCTTGGCCAGGTGACCGGCGCGGTGGGGGCAGCAACGTAGCTTGGTCAGGATCTTCCAGCTCTTGAGCTGGGCGTTGGCTCGTTCGCCTGGTCCGCGGAGCTTGGCGTGGGAGCGGTTGGCGTCCTTGAGCGGCTCGGGCTTGTCCTTGCCCTTGTAGGGCGTCGTGACGTGCGGGTCGGCGCCGACGTAGCCCTTGTCGGCGAAGACCAGGATCCCGGCGGCGGCCAGTGCGCGGACCAGGCCCCAGATCCTGGCGGCCTTGAGGTCGTGGACCGAGCCGGGAAGCGACCCCGACACCCACAGGATGGTTCCGTCCGGTGTGGCAATGACCTGTAGGTTCATGCCGTGTTTCTTGTGTTTGCCCGAATAGAACGGCCGGTCGGCCTTCACTCGGTCGATGGCGATGAGCGTGCCGTCCAGCACCAGGTAGAGCAGGCCGTCCTTGCAGGCTTTGGCCAGCGCCCGGCTGAGTGTGGGTGATCGGGCCGATAGCAGTGTCACCGTCTCGTTGACGTAGCGCCACGCGGTGGTGGTGCCGACCCCGAATCCGGCGCCGAGTTGGGCGAAGGTCTCCCCGTTCTTCAGGTAGGCCAAGGTCATCAGTGCCTGCGTGCCCGGCGGCAGGGCCCGGCCCTTGCTACCGGTCTGTTTGCGGTGGCGGCCGACGACGCCGGTCACGTACTGCAGGGTCTGACGCGACAACGGCAGCGAAGAACGATAGAAAAGCATGTGGAGCCTCTGGTGGGGGCGGTGGGTTGTGAGAGATCACCCGTCCTACCAGGGCTTCTTCATGTTTCAGGGCCCGCCACACCGCCCGCGATCATGCTGTGATCACCCACCCACAGACGCTGGTGGAAAACGTTCAGTGGATTGGGTTCGATATGTGATTTGAGTTTGCCGCGGCGTAGCTCTGCGGGGTGAACGCTGGAACGTGACTTTCGTCGGACAGAATCCGTTGGCTCTCTGTTCAACGTGCCACTTGATCGTCAGTCAAGCGCGATAAGAGTGTGATGGGAGATTTGCACTTTTGGTGCGCCCGTCGATCGCCAGACTATCTGCCGAGCGAGAATAATGTAACGCGGAATCTTGGAGGCTCGCGGTCTCAAGGCCGCCTCGAACGCGTTAACATTCGTACATGAGTTCGATGATGATGGGCCTCGATGAGGCGTCCACCATGGAGTTGGTGGACGCCATCTCGAGAATAGCCACCGAACTCGCCGAGCGTGCCGCCCCTGAATGCGCGGCGGCGTGCTTGCAACTCACCGAGAGCCTCGCCGCCGCTACCGACAAGCAGGAGGCCGTCCTCGCCGGACTCATCGGTGTGGTGGACAGCGGTAGGGAGGTTCAGCGGTGGGGATTCCCGTCGACGCAGTCTTGGATGCGCAACCGGCTGGGTATGCGTGATGCCCGCGTCAAAGAACGGCTTATCATGGCGCGTCAGCGCCACCGGCTGTCCGAGGTGACCGGCCGGTGGGCATCAGGTGCGCTCTCGTACGGGTACGCGGCCACGATTGCGAGCGCGGTCGCCCGGCTCTCCGACGAGGATTGCGCCGCGGCCGAGGAGATTCTTCTCGGCATGGTCGATCAAGACTTCTCGGCCGGGAAGGTCGCCTCTTTCGGGCGCCGTATCCGTGACGTCATCGCCGAACGCGACGGGACTGAAGCGGCTGATGCTCATTCGCGGCGTGGGTATGAGCGCTCCTCGATCGACTTCACCCGATCGCTGGACGGTGGACGGTATGTGAAGGGTTGGCTGAACCCCGAGGACGCCGCGATCTGGGACGGGACGCTGGGCCCGCTGGCCAAGCCGGCCGGGACAGATGATCGCCGGGATTTGTCTGAGCGGACGGCAGCGGCGCTGTCGTCGGTATTGTCGGGTGGACACAAGGCCACCAAGGTCACTGTCATTTGCAATCTGGATACCCTGACCGGTGGTGCTGCCCCGGCGCGGTTGATCGACGGGACCCCGATCCCCGCCGAGCAGGCCCGACGCATTGCCTTGTCCGCCGGGGTCTCGCCGTTGCTGCTGGGACGCGGGCATGTGCCGCTCTACCTCGGGCGCCGGGAACGGTTCGCCAGCCCTGGTCAGCGCCAGGTGCTGGAGGCCCTCTATCCCACGTGTGCGGTTCAGGGCTGCGAAGTCCCAGGCACGTTGTGCGAAGTCGACCACATCAAGGGGTGGGCGCTTGGGCGCAGCCCCACCGAGATCGACCAGCTTACTTTGGCCTGCGGGTGGCACAATCGCTTTAAGCACAGCAACGCGGAGCAGATCCAAATCGCCCGAAATGCTGACGGGCGCTACGTCTACCACGTCCTGCCGCCCCCGGATGGTGCGACGGTCAACGCCACCGGTCCGCCGAGTAAATTCAGCTGGGCCGCGTAGACCACGGAATCAACGCGCGGCATCAACGCGCAACACCGGCTCGATCATGATGCGGCTGCCGCCGACTTTCCTGCCCGCCTCGCCAACACGCCTCGTCCGGCGTGGGCGAGCTCCGCTGGCCCGTGCGAGCTTATCCCGGCGACGTGCTCCGCCTCGGCGTGACCGTCCTTGAGGCTCGCCCATCCCAGTCGAAGCTCTGCGACGGCATCGCCCACTCCCGGGCGGAAAATCGTCCATCGGGACGATCAGGTCGTCCTCCACACCCCCTCCGTAACATGCTCAACGCCGCGACGCCCAGAGGATTGTTATGGTGCGCCGGAGGCGAAGGTGGCAAGGGCCGCAGCTCATGTTCCAGCCGAGAGTCGTCCCGGATGAGCACGACCAGTGAACCCATTTCATCCTCGGGCTTGCCTGGGCGACGCGGTGGTTCTGTAGGACGGCGATGGCCTTGACGATGTGGCCGGCCTTGCTCGGGCTGCAGCGCAGCTTGCGCAGGATCCGCCATGACTTGAGCTGCGCATTCGCCCGTTCGCCCGGCCCGCGGAACTTGGCGTGCGACCGGTTGGCCTGCTTCTGCGACTCGGGCTTGTCCTTGCCCTTGTAGGGCGTGATCACGACCGACGTTTCGGCGCCTTGGTAGGCCTTGTCGGCCAGAGTGAGGATGCCTGCTTTCTCCAACTCCCGCAGGATGCCCCACACGCGAGCGGCGGTCAGGTCGTGGACCTTGCCGGGAAGCGCCCCCGAGGTCCACAGGATCGTCCCGTCCGGACCGGCGATCACCTGCACGTTCATCCCGTGCACCCGATGCTTGCCGGAGAAGTACGGGCGGTCGGCCCGGACCCGGTCGGTGCAGATGAGCGTCCCGTCCAGCACCAGATGGGTCAACTCGTCCCGGCCGGCCTTCCGCAGGGCCTGCGCGAGCTTGGGTGAGCGGGCCGACAGCAGCATGACGGTCTCCTGCACGTACCTCCAAGCGGTGGTCGCAGACACACCGAACCCGGCGCTGATCTCGGCGAATGTCTCGTCCTTACGCAGGTAGGCCAGCACGAGGAGGGCCTGCTGTCCGGGGTTGAGCAGCCGCCAGGTCGACCCGATCGCCTTTCGCCGCCGGCGGATCAGCCCGGCGACGTAGTTCAGCGTTGAACGCGACAAATCCAGGGCAGCGCGGTAGAACAGCACGTTGAGACCTCTGGTTCAGGCGACGTGATTGTGGTGATCAACCCGTCTACCAGGGGTCTCTCTACGTCATGCCCCAACCGACGCATCGCGATCATGCTGTGACCAGCGGCCCGCCGCCACAGGATGAAATGGGTTCACTGTGAGTCCAACTGCACCTGCATGGGCGGGTGGTTCCTGCACTCAGGGCGAGTGGATTCATGTAGGAAGCAACCTCTACGAGTTCCGTCCTGTCTTTCGGAACACCGAAGGCGGATCGCTGCTCTGCACACTTTGGGAACCCGAATACAACCACTGAGGTGATTCCACCCTCATCGGCTCCGGTATTCGAGGGTGAGGATCGCCTGGACCACTGTGGTCAGGCGGCTGGGTGAGCAGCGGGCCTTGCGCAGGATGTGCCATTGCTTGAGGGTGGCGGCGCCGCGTTCACCGACGGCGCGGGAGCCGGAGAGCAGTTCGGCGAGGGGTTCGGCGCCGCCTTCCTCGGGCGGCAGCAGCGAGTCGGCGCTGAACAGGGCCGCGATCGTCTCGATCTCGCTGGACGCGGCGGTGCTGCGGCCGAGCGCGATGTCCAGGCTGACGGCGAGGTACCGTCCCTCACCCCAGGTCATCCGGTCGGCCAGGATGACCACGCCGCCCGCGAGGATCAGCACGTAGCGGGGCGGCTCGTCGGCGGCGAACAGCCAGGACGCGAGTTTGTCCCCCGTCCGGAGCATGTGCGGGTGGTCGAGTTCGACGGGGGTGAGGAGCCGTCCGGCGTCGGTGATGTCGAGGGCGGCGTCGACGTCCGGGGCCCATCCGCATTCGATCGCGATGACGCTGGGACGGTCGGCCGGCTCGGCGTGCGCGACGGCGACCTCGTACTGCTTGTCCGACCGCTCGACCGTCAGCACGCGCGGCTCGGCGGTGAAGCCCAAGGCGCGGAGGATGTCGCCATGCAGCTCGTGGAGGGACTTCTTCCACTCCTCGATCTTCGGGATGTCCTTGCCCTCGCGGACGGTCTCCAGGGCGTCGGCGAAGGCGGGACGGTCCTTGAAGTAGCTGCGCTTGAGGCCGCGCAGGCCGGTGCGCGGGGTCGGCTGCCCGTCCTTCTCGGCCTCGGCCCAGCGGGCGAGCAGCCCGTCCTTCTTCTTCAGGTCCTTGGGGAGGACCTCGGCCAGGTAGTGGGCCGAGAAGTAGTCGCCGCGGTTGACGATCGAGTCGTAGGTCATGCGTCCCCCTCAAGGACGGCGAGGATGCGCAGCAGCGGCTCCCCCGTCGTCTCCATGCTCTGGAGCAACCGCTTCTGGTCGGCGACGGTGTCGTTCACTTGCCCCCGCTTCTTCGCGCCGTGCGACGTGCCGTCCAGGCTCTTCAAGCTCTCGCGCTCCCACAGTTCGAGCTGCCCGTCGTACTCCCGGAGGGGCCGCGCCACCTCGTCGTCGTGGCGGTCGCGCTGCTCGTCCAGGTGGCGGCGCGCGGCGCGGATCGCGGGCTCGATGAGGGGAGTGAGTCCTTCGATGTCGGGTGCCCGGCTGGTGTTGATCATCGTGGGGCCGACCCCGGCCTCGGTGAGGACCTCGGTCATGTCGCGGACGACCGGCGCGCCGGGCAGGCCGCTGATCGCCATCCAGTCGACCACCGTCGGCTGACCGAGCGCGTTGGAGTAGATGCCCTGGACGAGGAACGTCGGCTCGTCCACCTTGGCGGTGATGACGGGCGCCTGCCGCCGGACGAGCTGCACCTGCACCTTGTCCACCAGCCACTCGACCATCGGATGGAGATCGGACAGGTAGGCGATGTCCGGCCACATGGTCTTGGTGCGGCGGGCCTCGTCCAGCTTGCGCTGCGCGAGGTCGTGGTCGAAGGTGACCTTCATCCGCTCGGTGATCTTGTGGGTGCGCAGGTAGGAAGTCGGCAGCGCTGACAGGCGGTGAATCAGATCCGGGGGTGGCGCGAAGGCGAGCAGGCCGCCGTCGTCATCGACGCGCAGGCCGGGGCAGACGGTGCGCAGCGCCTCCCGGACGAACTCCTCCGTCGACCCGAACAGCTTCGGGACGCGGGCGCGCCTGACCTCCGCACGCGCCTCGCCCTGCTCCACCGCGCCGAACAGTTCGGCCATGAAGTCGACGGGCGGCGCCTCCGCGAGGGACTCCTCGACCGACTTGCCCTTGAGGAGGTCCTTGATGAGGCGGTCCTCTTCCTTCTTCGCCGTGAACTCGCGGGTGACCGCTTCTGCCGTGCCGATGTTGCGGTGGGCGTCTTCCTCGCGCCTCAGCAGCTTCTCGGCCACGGTCGTGTCGTCCAGCGCGCCCTCGGTCTCCGAGGTCAGGACGATCGCGCGGAACTGCGGCTCGTGCTCCTGCCCGTAGCGGTCGATGCGGCCGTTGCGCTGCTCGATCCGGATCAGGCTCCACGGCAGGTCGTAGTGGATCATGTGGTGGCACTGGCGGTGCAGGTTCACGCCCTCGGACGCCACGTCCCCGGTGAACAGCAGCCGGACCTTGCTGTCGGCAAGGGAAAAGGCCTCGACGATCTCCTGCTGGCGCTGGTCGGAGAAGCCGCCGTGCATGATCTGCACCTGGTCGGAGGCGAGTCCCAGTTCCGCGGGGACGGTCCGGGCCAGCCATTCGAGGGTCGGGATGCTCTCGGAGAACACGACGGCGCGCACCGGGCCCTTGGCCTTCACGCCGATGTTCTTCAAATCGTCCACGAGTGCCCTGAGCTTGGCGGAGTCGGCGTCGCCCATCTGCTCGACGAGGAAGGCCAGGTTGTTGAGCGCCTCGGTCTCGCGCGGCTCGGTGGCGTTCTTCAGCCGCTTGGCGACCGTCGCACCGAGAGCGACGTGCGACGACAGGAACGCCTTCGCGAGCGTGTAGGGGACGAGGCGGCGGTCTCTGTCGACCACCGAGCCGCCGGTGCGGTCCGGGCCGGGCAGCCAGACCTCGGCCAGTTCGGCGAAGATCGCCTCTTCCTTGGCCGTGGCAGGAGTGCGCAGCGAGATCGACGGGCCGCGGTCGGGCCACCGGCCGCGGATCCGGTCGCGGACCTCGTCGCTGATCTTCGTCCGGCGGATGTAGAGGTGGTCGATGTCGGACGCCGAGTACTGCTTCGGGTTCGCGATGGCGGCCGGGTCGAGCAGCCCGATCAGCTCGGCGAACGACTCGGGGTCGCCGTTGTGCGGGGTCGCGCTCGCCAGCAGCAGCGCGTCGGTGTGCTTGGAGAGGAGGCGGGCCAGCTTGTTGTTGAGGGTGTCCTTGTTGATGACGTTGTGGGACTCGTCGATGACGACGGCGTCCCAATGCATGTTCTCCAGGTGCTGCCCGTACTTTCCCTGGTTCTTGAGGGTGTCACCGGAGATGATGACGCGTTTGTAGTACAGGAACGGATTGCGGCCGGCGGGGATGTCGCGCTGGATCCGCTCGATGCCGACCGAGTCGAGCCGGACGAGCGGGATCGCGAACCGCGTCCACAGCTCGTGCTGGAACTGCTCCAGGACCTGCTGCGGCGTCACGACGAGGATGCGCTCGCCGCGTCCCCTGCGGATCAGCTCCGCCAGGATCAGACCGATTTCGAGCGTCTTGCCGAGGCCGACGACGTCGGCGAGGAGGATGCGGGGGCGCAAACCCTTGAGTGCCAGCTCGGCCGGGCGCTGCTGGTAGAGGAGCGGGTCGAGGAGGAAACGGTCGGCCAGCGCCAGGCCGCGCTCGGACTGCGGCAGCGGTGTGCGGCGCAGCACCGACTCCAGGTAGAGGCGGCTGCGCGCGAACGCCGAGGACGTGTCGGCGACGAGCTGGGTGTCCTCGGGACGGAGCTGGACGACGTCGTCGATCCTGGTGAAGAACACCGCGTCCTCGTCCCGCACGAACTCCGAGACCCCGACGGCTGTGATCTTGTTGCCGTCGCGGGGCGTGGGGGTGCAGGTGCGCACCATCCACTCCGCGTCGCGGACCTCGATGCGCGCACCCGGCGCGTACGGGGTCTCGGTGTCTGCGGAGGAGGTCACTCGGCGGGCTCCTTACGGGGTCGTTCAGAGGGCTGGGGGTGGCGGCGGCGCGGGCGGACGGTCAGAGTCTCGCGCTTGGCGCGTAGGCGAGGGCCAGCCGGTCCGCGAGCGAGGCGACGACCGGGCGGGGCGCCGAACGCTCCCGATGTCGCGAACGGGCGGGGCGCCGGGGCGGCTCGATGTCGGACGGCGGGTCGTCAGGCCGCTCGACGTAGGTGAGCGTCGCGAAATGGACGCGGGCGTCACGGACCGACAGCCCGGCGGCGTCCAGGACGCCGCGGAACTCGGCGGACGCGTCCGCCGGGGTCGGCCGGGACTCCGGGGCGTGCGCCAGCATCGCCTCGATCACCGGCGCCAGTGACGCGGGCAGGCCCGACACGTCCGGCCCCTTGTCGGGGTTCGCGATCGCGAAGTACAGGGCGTGCTCGTTCTTGTGCCCGTACGGGTGGTTCTTGGTCAGCGCGTAGAGCAGCGTGGCGCCCGTCGAGTACACGTCGGCCGCCGGCGTGAGATCCTTGGCCGACTCGACCTGCTCGGGCGGCATGAACACGGGCGTGCCGAGGCGCATGCCCGTCCGGGTGAGGCTCTCCTCCGCCTCCACCAGGTCGACGAGGCCGAAGTCGATGACCTTCGCGCCGTCCGGGCCGAGCAGGATGTTGCCGGGTTTGAGGTCGCGGTGCAGGATCCGGGCGGCGTGGATGTCGGTGAGCGCCTCCGCGAGCATCACGCCCAGCGCCGCACCCATCTCGGCGGTGAGCGCGGGGTGCCCCGCCAGGTAGTCCTTGAGCGTCTCGCCGCGGACGTACTCCATGGCCAGCCACGGCCTGTCGGCACCGGGTTCGGATGCGGCCACGAGACCGGCGATGCGCGGACCCTGGACCATGCCCATCGCGAGCACCTCACGGTCGAACCGTTCGCGGATGTCGTCCTGGCCGGCCAGGGCGTCCCGGATCACCTTGACCGCGACCTGCTCCGCGTCCGGGGTCACGCCGAAGTAGACGACGCCCATGCCGCCCTGGCCGAGCCTGCCGTGCAGCTCGATGCCGCCGATCGTCCGGGGATCGGACGGTTCGAGCGGCTTCATCGGCACCCGCCTTCCCAGGACGGCACTGACCAGGGGTGTCCGGCCGGACGACCGGCCGGGCAGCCAGGATAGGCGGGCGCGCGAGGCGGCGGCGCCGTTACCCGCCAGTCGCCGGGCGGTGACGGTGCGGCGTCCCGGATGGTTTCTTCGGGGCGCAGCGGGTGAGCGCACCTCTTGACTCGGCATTGCCCCAGGTTGAAGGGACGCCAGGGGTGGAGGGCCCTGGTCAGCGCGCCTCGGGCCGCGATGCCTTGCGTGGCGCTTGACACGCCTGGCCGAATTCGGACACAGTCTCCGGTCAACCGGGGCGGCGCCGGAACGTCTTGGGATGTCGTCGTTCGGATTCACGGCACCACCTCCTGGAACGACCGGGATTCGACGAGTCATTTCGCCATGCCGGGGCGGTTCGCGCTGGGCATCGATTGCGACGGGGCGATGTACCACTCGTCCAAGGCCGCGAGGGACCGCGACCGCCTGCGGGAGGAAGTGCTGCGCGGGCTCGGCTGGGAGCTGCACCGCATCTGGGGCACCGACTGGTACCGCAACCGCCCCGAAGCGGAGGGGCGACTGCGGGAAGCCGTCGAATCTTCCATCGCCGCGATGGCCGAGGAGCCCGAACCCGACGACGATGAAGGCCCGATCGTGGTCGTCCCCGAGCCGCCCTCCGCGGCCGAGCCGCCCCGGGTGACCATGGAATCCGCCGACGACGGGCAGCCACGCGAGTGGGCCGCCCCCTACCGCCGGGCACATCTGGAAGGGCACCTCTACTACTACGAGATGCACGAGCCGGAATCACTCGGCCTGCTCCAGCGGCTCTTCCGCGAGACCCTCGAAGCCGAGGCGCCCGTTCAACGCGAACTCCTCTACCGCAGGGCGTCGACGGTATGGGGCATCGAACGGATCGGCTCGCGCATTCGCGCCAACCTGGACAGGGCCCTCGGCGGCCTGCTCAGGGCCGACCGCGACGTCGAACAGGACGGCGACACCATCACCCTGCGAGACCGCCTGGTCGTCCCGCGCGAGCCCGGGGATGGAGTGGCCAGGAAGGTCGCCGAGGTACCGCCCGCGGAGCGGCGGATGGCCCTGCTCGAGATCATCGCCGAATCCCCCGGCATGACCGAGACCGAGCTGACCACCCACACGGCCCGCTTCTTCGGCTGGAACCGCCGCGGCTCGGACATCGCCCGCGCATTCGAGCAGGACTTGCTGAAACTCCAGGAGGAGGGCCGGATCAACGGCCTACCGGACCGCATCGTCCTGAGCTGAGCGGCTCCCACGCCTGCCGGGACGCGGTGTATCCGACCGGGTGGCGGAGCAGCGCCGCCCGGTAGTGGGTTATTCCTTGACGGGCTTGCCTTCCTCGTCGAGGCGGGTGTGGCCGAGGGGCTTGACGTTGGGGCGGTTCGGCAGCGGCTGGTCGTAGAGCAGCACGTTGATTCCCAGCCCGGCCGTGTACTCGACGTAGGAGTTGGTCGTCGCGTCGATGCCGTAGTAGCGGCTGCAGTCGCCCTGGCCGTAGTACACGCCGTCGACGGCCGGGGCCTTGCGCACGACACCGGCGTCACTGGTGCCGCTGACCTTGTCCGGGGGCGTGAGGCTGACGCAGTAGGGCACCGGCAGGCCCTTGAACACGTAGTAGCCGAGCAGGTCGCCGTCACCGTTCTGCAGGTAGACGTAGCTCAGCTTGCCGGGCTTGCTCCAGGTCTTGATCCAGTAGTTGGCCGTGTTCCGGGTCGGCGAGTAGCCCATGGTCTGGCTCGGCTGCTGCGCCACCAGTCGTGAGTACCCGCCCGAGGTCCGGTCCTGCTCCTTGTCGTCGGCGCCTTCCGTGCAGCCGGCGAGGACGGCCATGGCCACGCCCGCGAGGGCCAGCAGGACGAGGAAGCGCCTCAGGTCCGCGCGGGTGATGGTGAACTCGACGTGCACGATGTCTCCTTGGTGCTCGGACTGAGGCGGGACGGCAGTCCCGAACTCCGGAACTGACCCTCGGTGTGCTTCTTCGCGGCATCCGCGTTGTACTGGTTGATGTTCGCGGCCCGGTTGTTCTCCAGCGCCGTGATCGACGCGTTGATCTGCAGGGCGCGTTCTTCGGTGGGCTTCGGTTCCGACGCCAGTTCGCGACGCAGATTCCTCAGCGACGCCTCGTCGGACTGCACCTGGGCGCACAGGTCAAAGAAGTGGTCGTACGCGGCGATCCGGTAGTCCCCGCTGCCCTCGACCAGTTCCCGCTGCTCGGCCGCGCCGCGCCACGGCGCCGTGGTCTTGGAGAAGAAGCCCCAGCCGAACACGTACATGACGGCGAGGACGAGGACGACGACGATCGCTACGACTCCTGTCTTGAGGACGACGCCACCGTGGCGGACCGCGTCTCTGAAGGTGTATTCGAGATCGTCGTCGGACATGCGCAGGCCCTTCGTCGTCATTGTCGAGCGGCCGGGCCGCAGGCGCTTGAGCCGCGGCCGAACTCATCCGGGGACGGCCGTTAGGCCACACCGGCGGTCTGGTCTACGAGCTCAGATCTTTGCGGGGGGACGGGTTCGTCGGCGGCGCACAGGCCCGAGGGGAAGCGCCGCTGAGGGCGGAAGGCTGAGACCGAGGCTGCTCGGGGGCCTGCAACTGGCGGGGCACGCGTGAACGATAGCCCCGGCGGCGGGGGCAGCTGGGGCAGTTCTTACCGGAAAGTCAGCATATGCTCACTCTTGGCGAAGAGCTTGGTGATCTCGGCTAAGCATCTCCCGCACTACGGTCCGCACATCAACGTCGCCGCGCTGCGGGAGCCGGCCGAGGCCCCGCCGTCCTGGCTCCTCCAGGCCCGGGCCGAGATCGAACTCCAGCGGGCGGCCACGGAGGTTATCCGCCAGGACGAGGTGCGGCGCGAAGCCGTCCTCGACTGGGCCGCGAAAGCCACGTCGCGGCTCGACTGACGTCCCTGCGGACCAGCCGGTCAGCAAGTCCAACGTCTTCGGCGTCTCAGCGACCTGGTCACCACCCAGGGCGCGCCGGACGTTGATCACGACCCCGCCGCCTGTCGTGGCGGGCCTCCGCCTGCTGAGGGCGAGAGGACGCCCGACACGGGTGACGATCCAACGTCCATCCCGGGCCGCGCGGGCGGTGCTGTGGCGGCGAGTTCGTACCCCGCTTCCTCGACCGCGGCGCGCACGGTCGTGAGGCTGAGGTCCCTGTCGCTGGTGACCGAGACCCTGCCGCTGTCGACGTCGATCGCTACGGCGGTGACACCGGGGATGCGCTCGATCTCCTCGGTGACGAAGCTCGCGCAGTGTCCGCATGACATGCCGATGACGCCGTAGGTGCTCTCGGTCACGCCGGTGCCTGCTTTCCGTCGGATTCGCTGTGTCCGGGCTGGGGCGAGTCGGCGGGGACCTCTCGGGCGAACATGTAGGCATGGCACATCCGGCCGTCCGGGGCGAACCGCCCGAAGAGGCCGAACTCGAACGTGAGGTCCTTGCCGCGAATCTTGACGCGCATGGTGTAGCAGGCGGCGATCCGGTCACCGTCCGCGATGGCCTCGTGCACCTCCACCCGGCTTGTGGGCCGGTTCTTGCGCAAAGGCCGGGCGTGCGCGATCAGCTTCTCGCGGTCCCACCGTCGCCCGTCGGCGATCTGGACGATGTCCGGGGTGTGATAGCGGTCGATGACCAGCGCGGGATCGTCGTCGCCGTGCGCCAACTCGTCGTTGAACGAGGTGAGGTAGTCGGCGATGAACTGTTTCGGGTCGGAGTCGTCCAGTGGACGCATGGCACCTCCGTCGGCCGTGGACCTACGATCTATTACACGCTGTAAGATATCCACGTGGCAGTAATTTTGACAAGGTGTAAGAGTTGTCTCCTTCCGCCCGCAACCGCCGCGCCGACGCCCAGCGCAGCAGGGCCGCAGTCCTCGACGCCGCCGTCCAGATCCTTGAGACCCGGCCCGATGCCGGCCTGGGAACGATCGCCCACGCCGCGGGCGTGACCCGCCAGACCGTCTACGCCCACTTCGCCTCCCGGGAGCAACTGCTGCTGGCCGTGGTGGACCGGATCAGCGAAGAGTTCGTCGCCGCGATCGACGGAGCCGATCTCGATTCCGGACCGGCGTCCGATGCCCTCCTTCGCCTGCTGGACGCGAGCGAGCGGGTGGCCCGCCGATACCCCGTCCTGTTGCAGCAGGTCAGCGCACTGCCGGTGAGTCCGCAGACCGAGCACGAACAGCACGCCCCCGTCGCCGCGCGAATCAGGCAGGTGATCCTGCGCGGTAGGGAGGCGGGGGAATTCGACGATCGGCTCCCGATCGACTGGCTGGTCGCCGTCACCGTCAAACTCGCCCACGCCGCGAGCGAGGAACCGGACGCCGGCCGGGTCCCGCCCGCGGAGGCCGACCGCGCTCTCCGGATCACCCTGCTACGCGTCCTGGGCGGATCCGGGCACGGCACACGCGGATGATCAGCGGACCGGGAGGGTGGTGCCGAGGACGGCGTAGTCGGTGGGGCCGCCGAAGCGGGTCGAGGCAGAGGACACTGCTCGCTCAGGGGTGAGGGAACGTCCGGTCACAGGTATTGATCTTGCTCGCCGCCTCGCCCCCGGGCGCACCAAGTCACGCTCAGAGGATGCCGCCCGGTCAGCGGGTGAGACGGCTGAGCGCCCGACCGCAGCCGCGGAGGAGGCTTGGGCCCCGCTCCGTGCTCTCATGGGCGCCGGTTGGGCTTAGCTTCGCCGGTGGACGGGTCGTAGGGGAGGGAGACGTGCTGGTGGATCATCAGCCATGCGCCGTCCCTGCGCTGGAACACCCGGGTGCCGCGTGACCGGCTGTCGACCGTGGGGCCGCCGGGCTCTGTGACCTGCACGTGATTGAGGCCCCATGTCACCGCGAGGTCGTCTCGCACCAGGATCGTGAGATCGGGGAGGTCCAAGCTGACCTGGGTGTCACCGGCCGCGTCCAGGTTGCGGGCGCAGGCCTCCCGCACGGCTTGGACGCCGGTGTACTGCAGCGGCTCCTCGTGCTCGTAGGAGACCACATCGTCGGCGATACCGGCCATCAGGGCGTCCAGGTCCTTCGCCGCGGTGGCCCGGGACCAGTCCTCGTGCAACCGGCGCACCTCCTCCTCCCCGGACGCGGCCGGCTCCGGAGAGACGTGGGGGAACGAATGGTGCTCGTGGACGACGACCCAGCGGCCGTCCTCCTTGCGCAGGCCGAGGGTCAGGCGCAGGCGGTTGTCAGGGTCGGCCGCGAACTCGTCCTTGGTGCCGCAGCGCAGCAGTGCGTAGGCGAAGGCGACGTCATCGCCTGCGACGACGTCCAGCGACTCGATGTCGAAGCTGGCGCCCTGCGCCTGCCACTCGAAGAACGGCGGCCACGTCCGGCGGTAGGCGTCCAGGCCGCGCACTCCCTCGTACGGCGGTGGGACGTCGAACATGACGATGTCCTCGGCGTGGTCCTGGAGGACCCTTTCCATGTCGCCGATGTGCACCGCCTTCGCCCAGCGGTCGATCAGGGCGCGGATCTGCTCGTGGTCGGTCTGCATGGCGTGTCCTTCCGGCTCGGTTCGTCCGTCGGGACTACAACCCGGGCCGGGCCGCGAAATCATCGCGGCGAGCCGGGCCATTCCATGGGGAGGCCGAATTCTGAGAAATCGGCGTCCAGGAAGGACACGACTTCGGCGATCCTGGTGTCGCGCAGCACGAGCAGGTCCAGTCCCGCCGGGAGGTGCACCGCTCTGGCGTCGTCCCACATGTAGGTGCCGAAGGCCAGTTGCCCGTTCGCCTGCGCCGGCACGAAACGCCAGCGGTCGCGGAGCGGGCCCTCGACCAGGAACGCGCGGATGCCCGCATGTCCCTCGTACCAGGCGGCCAGGGGCGGCATCGAGTACTTGGCGTCCTCGGCGAGCATCGCCACGATGGAGTCGACGTCCTGCGCCTCCCAGGCCGCCATGTACCGGCGGACCAGCTCCCGCTGCGCGGCCTCCCCGATCGCCTCCAGCGTGCGCTGCTGGCTGACTCCGGGGACGGCCTTCCGCGCCCGCTGCAACGCGCTGTTGACCGCGGCCGGCGTCGTCTCCAGCACCTCGGCGGCCTCGCGGGCGGGGTATCCGAGCACGTCGCAGAGGAGCAGAGCGGCCCGCTGCGAGGCCGAGAGGTGCTGCAAGGCGGCGACGAACGCGATCTCCACGCTCTCGCGTGCGAGGACGCGGGCCTCCGGGTCGAGGTCGTCCGTCCAGGCCATCCACCGGCCGGGATACGGCTCCACCCAGGCCGCCTCGACCGCCGGCGCGCCCTCCGGGCTCATGTCGGTGGGCAGTTCCCGCCGCCCGCGCCGTTCGATCAGCGTCAGCGCCCGGTTCGTCGCGATCTTGTAGAGCCAGGGCCGGATCGATCCCCGGTCCTCGTATCCGCCCAGCCCCCGCCAGGCCCGGTCGAGGGTGTCCTGGACGGCGTCCTCGGCGTCGTGGACAGAGGCGAGCATCCGGTAGCAGTGCGCCCGCAGCTCGTCCCGGAACGGCTCGACCAGTCGCCCGAACGCCTCCCGGTCCCCGTCGCGGGCCGCTAGCAGCAGTTCGGCTTCGGCAGGCCGCTCCCCCTCGTCCATGCCGTGCACGGTACCGCCCGCGTTTCAGCGGTTGCGGAGGACGCGGCGATACGGCCGCGCGTCAGCGGGGTTCGCGGGCCACGCCCAGGGCGCCCAGAGTCACCGGTTCGCCGGTCTCCTGGTCGAACGCGTCGTACATGAGGCCGGCCGGTGAGGCTATCCGCAGGACGTCCCGGAGGGCGGTGACGCTCATGTCGGCGAGCACGCCGTGGTCGGCCTCGGGGTCGCTGAAGCGGTCCGTGGACCAGTTCGGCAGCCGCACGGGGGACCACCTCCCGCCGCTGGGCTTGTCCCACCCGGTGGAACGCAGGCGCTGCTCATCGTCCTTGGAGAGCCGGCGGTGCTTCGGAAGGGACTTGTTGCTCGCCACCTCGGCCCACGTCCCGCCGCCGTCGCCGCCGCAGATGTACTGCACCATGCACCCCGGCTCGGCCGAGTCCATGATGATCAATATGACCGAACGTTCACCGGGGGCGAGTTCGGCCAGCACGCGGCCGAGCCGGGCGGAGAAGTCCGGCCAGTCCTGCGGCATACCTGGCTCCCATACTGTCGAACACCACTCGACGGCAAGCGGACGAAGATCTCGCCATCATGCCACCGGACATGGACGCGGTGAACCAGCGCAAGTACCGGCACAAGAGAACAGGGGCCTGGCGTGCCAGGCCCCTGCTGCTGGTGAGCGGCCTGGCGTGCCAGGCCCCTCCGGTGGGGTCAGCGGTCGATGACGCGAGCGCCGACGGCCACGGTCACGGCGAGGATGCAGGCGCCGAGGATGAGAGCGGAGACACCGGCGGGGGCGACGACCCCGAAGCCGATACCGATGCCGAGGACGGCGCCGGCGGGCATGACGAGCGCGGTGTTGTTCCTGATGAAGCCGGCGCCGAACGCGGCACCGACGCAGGCACCGAGGTAACCGCCGATGGCGCCGAGGATGAGCCCGTCGCCGGCGCCGTCGCGAATCCAGTGGGCGATGACGTCGGAGCCGGTGAACCCGGCCGGGATCCGGCCGTAGCGGTGGTCCAGCCCGCCGATGAACACGGCGTAGTCCAGCGCCCCGATGGCACCTCCGAGGAGAACGCCGACGAGAGTGCTGAGGCCGATGGCGAGCAAGCCGAGGACCACGTAGCGCTTCACGCGGTTGCGCATGATTACTCCTGGTTTGTGTGTAAACGCGCTCGTGCTTCACCACGAGCACCGGGGTTGTTTGTGCCGGGCCCGTACTTCGAATACGGGCGCTGGGGTCTTACCGTACCGAGCGGCGCGCACTCGGCCAGGCGGCACGGGTTCTGGAGGGGCCGTCCGGCGTGTCAGCCCCGCACGAACGCCGGAGCGGGCGGTCGGTTCGGCGGACGACTAACCTTCGGGTGGACGTGTTATTGAGGGGGCGTGAGCGTGCGCGAGGTGGCGGTCGAGGGGCTGGAGGCGCTGCGTGTTCCGCTGACCGGTTACTGCTACCGGCTCCTCGGCTCTGCCGCCGACACGGACGACGCGGTTCAGGAGACCCTGATCCGGGCGGCGGCCAGGCGGGACCAGTACGACCCGGGCAGAGCGCGGCTGAGCACATGGGTCCATCGGATCGCCACCAATGTCTGCGTCGACATGCTCCGGGCGGCGAAGCGCCGGGCCCTGGTGATGGACGTGGGCGCGGCGGCCGCGCAGAGTCCGGACCTCGGTGCGCCGCTTCCTCCGGAGGCGTGGGTGGAGCCGATGCCCGACTCGCGCCTGACGGAAGGCAGGGATCTCGGTGAAGTGGTCCTGGGGCGGGAGTCGGTCCGGCTGGCGTTCGTCGCGGCGCTCCAGCACCTCGCTCCTCGCCAGCGGGCCGTCCTGGTGCTGCGGGACGTCCTGGTGTTCACCGCCCAGGAGACCGCCGAGATCCTCGGCACCACGGTTCCCGCGGTCAACAGCGCGTTGCGGCGTGCACGGGCCTCGCTGGACGCCCACCGGCCCGACCCCTCCGACCTCTACGACCCCGAGGACGCCGGTCAGCGTGACCTGCTGCGCCGGTACGTGACCGCTTTCGAGTCCCATGACGTCGCCGGGCTGACCGCGGTGATCCGCGAGGACGCGGTGGCCTCGATGCCGCCGTTCCCGTGGCGGCTGGAAGGCGGGCAGGCGATCGCCGCGGCCATCGGGACCAGCGACTCCTGCGCGGGCGCGCGGCTGGTACCGTGCCGCATCAACGGCGCGCCGGGGTTCGGGCAGTACCGGCCCGGCGACGACGGCGTCCTGCGCCCGTTCGCGCTCGTATCGGTCGACATGCGAGACGAACGGATCACCCGGCTGGTGACGTTCCTCGGCACGCGGCACAGGTTCGCCGAGTTCGGGCTTCCCGCGTCCCTGCGGGACGGTGAGCCGGTCGCCGTGTGACCGACGAGTTCTCGCCCACCGCGTCGTACAAGTCGGTGAACACCCTGACGACGCGGAAGGACCGACCGATGGAAGCAACCCCGGCCCACCTGACCAGCGAGACCCGGGCAGAGCGGGAGCGGCTGGCCGGCCTGCTCGGCGACCTCGCGCCGGAGTCGTGGGACGCGCCGTCCCTGTGCGACGGCTGGCGGGTCCGTGAGGTGGTCGCCCACGTCACGATGCCGTTCCGGACCAGGCCGATCGGGGTGATGGCGGGCCTGGCCCGGGCCGGGTTCTCGTTCAACAGGTACGCCGACCGGGATGCCCGGTCGGCGGCTCACGCTCTGAGCGAGGCCGAGCTCCTCGACCTTCTCCGGCGCAACATCGACCATCCCTGGCGGCCGCCCGGCGGCGGGCAGGCCGGAGCCCTCAGCCACGACGTCATCCATGGTCTGGACATCACCGAACCGCTCGGCCTCCCCTCCCCACCGGCCGAGCGCCTTGCCTTGGTCCTGGCGTCGAACACGGCCCGGCAACTGAAGTACTTCGGGGTCGACCTCGGCGGAAGGAAGCTGACCGCCACCGACTCCGACGCGGTCGTCGGGGAGGGACCCGCCGTAGCGATGACCTCCAAGGAGATACTCCTCGTGGTCACGGGGCGGCGCCCCCTCGATCAGAGCCGGGGTACGGACCGTTGACATCGGCGTCATGCGGGCGCGGGTGGCATCGCCGGACGGCGGACGTCCGCGACTGAACGGCGCCGGAGCACCACGACGCCCCGGCGGTCATCTGCGTGCACGAAGGTCAGAACGTGCAGGGCGGCATGCCGGGGACGGGGCCGTCCCCCCACGTCGCCGAGACCGAGGAGGCCGGGAACCAGCCCCAGCCGTCGTTCTCGAAGCGGTCGTCGCCCTGGGTATAGAGCCAGGTCGACCCGGTCCCCTCCGGGTTCTGCGCCCCCCTCGCCTGGCACACGAACCAGTTGCTGGACGACCTCAGGTAGCCGACGGTCGTCCCGGGCGCCCGTTCGAGGAAGAGCGGCCCCTGCCGGATCGTCCGGCAGGACCACGTCTCGAACACGCGGCCCCGCGGGTCGGTGACCTTCCGGCCCTCCGGCTCGCACCGCTCGACCGACGGAGCCCCTTCGGCGGCGACGCTCGCCGACGGCGACGAGCCGGTGGTGCCGGACGACTGGCGCGACGCGATGAGCAGGCCGATGGCCAGCGTGCCCGCGAGGCCCGCCGCTCCCACGCCGATCCAGACCGGCCACGTCCTGCGGGCGCGCGGCGGCGCCGCGGCGGGCGGGAAAG
>NZ_SMKH01000129.1 GCF_004348515.1 Actinomadura sp. KC345
CCTTCACCGCCCTCTGCGACTACGTCGTGTCCAGGACGGGCTGAGCGACCGGGCCGAGCAACGGGAAAGGGAGGCCGCGCGGATCCCCGCGCGGCCTCCCTTTTCGCCGTCTCAGGCGTTCTGCGGTTCGGGTTCCTCGCTCAGCCCGCGGTACTTCATCGAGTGCAGGACGAGGTTGATGAGGACCTGCTTGCAGGAGTCGAGGTTGCGGGCGTCGCAGAGCATGACGGGAACCTTCGGGCCCAGGTTGAGGGCCAGCTGGATCTCCGCCAGGTCGTAGCGCTTGGCGCCCTCGAAGCAGTTGACGGCGACGACGAACGGGGTGTTGCGGCGCTCGAAGTAGTCGACCGACGGGAAGCAGTCCGACAGGCGGCGGGTGTCGGCGAGCACGACGGCCCCGAGGGCGCCGAGGGCGACCTCGTCCCACATGAACCAGAAGCGCTCCTGGCCCGGGGTGCCGAAGAGGTAGAGGACGTACTCGTCCTTCATCGTGATGCGGCCGAAGTCCATCGCGACGGTGGTGGTGTCCTTGCGCTCGACTCCGGCGATGTCGTCGACGCCGACGCTCTTGTCGGTGAGGACCTCCTCGGTGCGCAGCGGCTGGGTCTCGGAGACCGTGCCCACCATCGTGGTCTTGCCGACGCCGAATCCGCCCGCGATCACGATCTTCACCGCCGTGGGGAGCCTGCGGGCGCGCACGTCGCGCCGCCCGCCCTCAGCGCTAGAGGGCCCGGAGACCATCGATCACCGCCTTGTAGAGCCTGATGTCGTGCATGTCCGCCTCCGGTTCGGGTTCCTGCATGGAGACGAACCCCTTGTCGAGGAGGTCGCCGAGCATGACCCGGACGGTCGCGACGGGAAGGTCGAGGTGGCCGGTGATCTCGGCCACCGACATCACCGACTGGCAGAGCCGGAGGATGGAGACGTGCTCGGGGCCGAGGCCGATCGCGCCCTCCGGCTCGGGACCGACGGCCACCACCAGCGTGATGAGGTCGAACTTGCCGCGGGTCGGCTCCATACGGCCGGCGGTCATCACGTAGGGCCGCACCATGGGCCCGGCCTGGTCGTCGAGAAGGCGGTCGTGGCCCGGCGCGCGGGTGGTCGGATCGTCCGGCCAGGGGTCCTGCGGGTCCTCGGGGGGCATCATGCCGAGCCTCCCTCCTTGGCGGACTCGGACCGGGACGGGGTGGTGAGGTGGTGGCCCATCGCGGTGACGAGCATGGCCATCTCGTAGGCGATGAGACCGACGTCGGCGTGCTCCTCGGCGAGCACGGCGAGGCAGGCGCCCTTGCCCGCCACCGTCACCAGCATGAACGCCGACTGCATCTCGATGATCGTCTGTCGGACGGGGCCGCCGCCGAAGCGCACGCCGGCGCCCTTGGCGAGGCTCTGGATCCCGGCGGCGACGGCGGCGAGGTGCTCACCGTCGTCCTGGGGCATGCCCTCGGAGGACGCCATCAGCAGCCCGTCCGCCGACAGCACGACCGCGTTGCGCGCGTGCGGCAGCCGGTGGATCAGATCGTCCAGCAACCAGCCGAGATCGGATGTCGAACCGGTCTTCTGCGTCACTGATCTTCCTCGCCTTCCGCTGCGTTGGTGCCGGGGGGCCTGCCGTGCTGGTCCGACCGGTCCTGCCGGTCCTGCCGGGCCGCGTCGGAGCGGCCCTGGCGGGTGCCGCGCTGGTAGGAGCCCATGATCCGCTGGATCTCCTCGGGGGAGCGGCCGGGGGCGTCCTCCTCCTCCGGTTCCGCTGCGGCGCCCGGTTCGTCGGTGCGCAGGGGCTCGGCCAGGTTCGCCTGCGGAACCCGGACGGGGAGGCCGGACGGTGTGGTGGAGCTGTCGGGCACGGGTGACTGATCCTCCGGCTCGATGGGTGCGGGAGCGCCGCCGTCGTCCGAGGCGAGGCCCTCCTGGGAGCGGGTTCCGTCCGCGGGGACGGCGTCGTTGTGCGCGGGGCTCTCCGGGGCGCCCGTACCGGTGGCGCCGTCGCCCGGCGAGCCCGTGCCGTCCGGTTCCGGTGAAGGCGGGGGCGGCTCGGACGCGGGCGGTGGCACCGCCACGAGCGCGGGTCCGGACGGCTGCGGGCCCGTCCCCGTGGAGGAGAGCGTCGCCGTGGCCCCGGACGACCTGGAGTCGGACCCGCCCTGCGCGCCCGCGCCGACCGTCGCGGGCTGCCGCACCTCAAGGCCGTTCTGGGTGGTGGCGCCGGTCTTGACGGGCGTCGGCCCCTGCTCGGCGATCAGCTCGCGGGGGATCACGATGACCGCGGTCGTCCCGCCGTAGGCGGAGCGCTTCAGCGAGACCTGCACGTTGTAGCGCTCGGCGAGCTTGCTGACCACGAACAGGCCGAGCTGGACCGAGCTCTGCAGGTTGAAGTCGGGCGGGTCGGCGATCCGCTGGTTGATCTCGGTGAGCTTCTCGTCGGTCATGCCGAGCCCGCGGTCCTCGATGTCGATGGCGAAGCCGCTGGCGACGAGGTGGCCGCCGATCTGCACGACGGTGTCGGGCGGGGAGAACGACACCGCGTTCTCGATCAGCTCGGCGAGCAGGTGGGTGACGTCGCCGACCGCGCGTCCGGCCAGCTCGACCGGGCCGAACGGCAGGACGGTGACGCGGGTGTAGTCCTCGACCTCGCCGACCGCGGCGCGGACCACGTCCACCATGGGGACGGAGTTGCGCCAGCCGCGGGCGGGCAGCGCGCCGGAGAGCACGATGAGGTTCTCGGCGTTGCGCCGCATGCGGGTCGCGAGGTGGTCGAGCCGGAACAGCTCCTCCAGCTCCTTGACATCGATGTCGCGGCGGCGCTCCATGGTGTCGAGCATGGTGAGCTGGCGGTGCACGAGGGTCTGGGTGCGGCGGGCCAGGCTGAGCAGGACGTCCCGGATGCCGCGGCGCAGCTCGGCCTGCTCGACGGCCGTGGCCAGCGCGGTTCGCTGGACGTGGTTGAACGCCTTGCCCACCTGGCCGATCTCGTCGTCGCCGAACCGCAGCTCGGGGGCCTCGGCGGCCACGTCGACCTTCTCGCCGTGGCCCAGCCGCTCGACGACGCTGGGCAGCCGCTGCTCGGCCAGGTCCCAGGCGGCGTCGCGCAGCCGCTCCAGCTGGCGCACCAGGGCACGGACGGTGGTGATCGACACGATGATGGAGGCGATGACCGCGAGCAGGCCGAGACCACCGGCCAGCAGCAGCCGGACGACGACCCCGACGCCGAGCGGCGTGGCCCGGTCGACGGTGCGCTCGCCGGCGTCGCGGATGCTCTTGTTCATGTCCGCCAGCGCGGACTGGGTGGCCTGCTGCCATTGCGCGGCGGTGATCCGCGGGCGCTGGCCCGGCCGGGTCTGGATGAGCTGGTCCTCCATCGCCCTGATCGTCTTCAGCTCAGGGCTGGTGGTCATCTCCTGGTACTGGCGGTACTCGGTGTCGCGCAGCCCGACCATCGCCTGGTCGAAGGCGTAGCGCCGGATGGCGACGGCCTGGTTGACGGCCCGCACATCGTCCGCGCTGAGCTGGCCGCCCTGGAGCACGCCGGCGACCAGCGCGTCCTCGCGCGTGAGCAGCTCGCCGGTACGGGCGACCGCGATGGCGGCGCGCACGACGTCGGCGAAGTCGTCGTCGTCCAGCGTGGCCATGGCGTCGTACACGCGGTACACGGTCTCGTTGACGTCCGTGTAACTCTCGAACGCCTGGTCGCGGTCCACCGCTCCCGAGTCCACGGCCCGGCGGTGGTCGCCGAGCTGCCGCAGGATCTTGACCGCGTCGTCCATGCGATTCTCGAGCTTGTCGTCGGCGGCGCGCCGCACCGAGCCGCTCTCGGTGCGGCCGATCATGTCCGCCACGGTCTTGTCGGTCTTGCTCCGCTGGGCCACCATGGCGTCACGACCCTGCTGGCTGGGACGGGCGAGGTAGACCACGGTGAGCCGGCGCTCGTTCTGGAGTTCGACCAGCATCGGATCGGCCGCGGTCACGACCGAGTTCAGCGTGTTCACCCAGAGGAGGTTGATGCCCTCCCTGGCGGTCACCCACGCCGCGAAGGCCCACAGAGCGGTGAGAGACAGCAGCATCGCCGCAATCTTGGTCCGCAGTCGTGAGTTGCGGAAGCGCATTGATTTAACCCAACAATGTGTCAAGGTGCCTGCAATTGGCGGATAAGTTCCGGGATGCAGGCACGCGATGGTGGGGTATGCAGGGAATGCCGATGTCCGGCCGGTTCTGTTGCTCGCAGCACCATACCAACGACCTCATAGGCACTCAAGGCGAATCGTTTGATTTGGGGGTTCAAACGCCACCACGAGGCCAGGTGAGGTGAATCACATAAGAGATTCCGTATGGTATTCCCGGAGCAGCGCGAGCGCGGCGACGGTGACCGCGCCCACGATCGTCGCCGGCAGGTACGTATCCTTGTCGTGCCACAGAGGCGGATTATTGCTATTTGATAGCATTTGTCCGATTGTTTGAGGTGTGTTCACCGCGTCCGCCGTGCTCCCCGGCGCGCTCCCCGAGACCAGGGCCGACCGGATGAAGGCGCCGCCGCGGGCTGCCGCACGCAGGCGGTCGTCCCGGAGCGACTCCCGGACCGAGCCGGCGAGCAGGAGGATGTGCACGGCGTACGCCGTCTCCTCGATGGTGCCGTCCCAGCGTCCCCACGCCCCGTCCGTCCGCTGGGAGTCGAGCACCCAGCGGACCGCGCGTTCCACCGTCCTCTCGCGCCCGGATCCGGAGCCGAACCGCTCAAGGGCCAGCGTGGCGCAGCACGTCGCGTAGTAGGGGGACGCGTGCCAGCGGTCCCGCCAGGAACCGTCGGCCTCCTGCCGCTCGCACAGCCAGGAGGTGATCTTGATCATCGACGCGGAATAGCGGTGCGCCGCGGCGCCGCCGCCGGTGATCTCCAGGAAGTGTCCGAAAGCCTCCAGAGCGTGGGCGTTGGTCGTGACGGATCGCCCGTTCTCGCCCTGCCAGGTACAGAAATAAGTGTCCAGTTCATACTGCCACAGAAGGTCGGGTGCATAAGGGTGACCGAGGAACGAAAGGGCATAAAGCGCACCGGAGCTGGTGTCGGCATCGGGTGGCAGCCCCTCGCCCCCTCCGGTACCGGCCGGCCCCAGAACCGCGCGCAGTTCGGCCGCAAGCCGCGGCGGCGCCGTCACCGGCACCCCGGCCCGTGCCAGCCAGCTCAGCACCCATCCGCGCTCGAACTCGGTGATGGGCGTGGCGACGGGAACGGGGCCACCGTGCCGGGCGACGCCGGTCTCCAGATATCGGCGTGCCCGCGCGCGGGCGTCGTCGTGCGGGCCGGTCCCGTGACCGAGCCAGGCGGCCGTGGCCGCGGGGGAGGCGCCGACCGTGCCCGAGGGCCCGGGGACGACGGAGGCGCTTCCGCGGGCGGACTCGCCCGCGATCTCCAGGGCGTGCAGGAGCTTGACCGGGATCGGATCACCCCGCTCCAGCAGCTCCCGGACGACGGGGAGCAGCTCACCGGTCATGCCGCTGGGGGCGCGCAACCGCCGGTCCGGGTTCGTCCAGTGCGCCAGTTCGGGGATCGGGTCGATCGCCCGCGCGTCCAGCCGCGCATTGATCCGCTCGATGAGGTGGGGAGTGATGTGCTCGATGGCGGGCATGTCCGGTACGTCGAGGACGCGCCCCGGCGCGAGCCATTCCGACAGCAGGCGCAGCCCTCGCCCGGCCGAACGCGCCACGGTGGCGACCGGTATACCCCGCGGGTCCTCGGGGGAGGGCCCGGTGCCGAGGGCGGAGAGCAGGGCCTCGGTCGCGCTGAGGGTCGGAACCAGCGCGTACCCGTGCTCCGGCAGGCCCCAGCCGCCGTCCGTCCGCTGCTCCGCCAGCAGGAACCGCAGCCGCTCGCCGTGGCCGGTCAGCCAGGGGGCCAGCGACACCAGCCTGCCGGTCTCGTACACCGACGGCGAGGAGGACCCCCAGGGCCGCTCGGCCAAGGCGTCGACGATCTCCTGCGCGGACAGGACGATGTCGACGAGACCCGCGCGGTTCGGGGTCGCGTCCAGCGTCACAGCGACCCCCAGTAGTCGCTGGTGCCGTAGAACCCGGTGCTGTAGCCGATCTGGCGTTCCAGGTAGTCCACGGCCTCCGGGCACTCGCCGCGCAGCGGTTCGAGCATCGCGCGGCAGTGCCCGACGATCTCCTCGATGCGCGCGGTCAGCGCGCCGGCGTCGGCGCCCAGCATCTGCGCGTTGAGATCGCCCCAGACCTTGTCCCGTTCCAGCGTCGCCAGGTCGTTCAGCAGCCGGAGGATCTTCTGCACCTCGCGGCTGACGACCTGCAGCCGGTCGACGTGCGCCAGGGTGGCCGCGTCGCCGTTGACGATCCAGTGCGAGATGTTGACCCAGGCCGATCCGTAGTTGTCGGCGTTGTCGAGGTAGACCTCGAAGGACGGCAGGGCGTCCCGGTCGCCGGACGAGGCCGACGCCTTCCACTCCACCTCCCGCGCTCCCGACTCCAGCAGCCGGACCAGCTGGCTCCGCCAGTCGCCGCGCAACGCGGCGAAGGCGGGGGAGGCGGCGACCTCGTCACGGATGTCGGCCAGGAACCGGGCGAGGTCGTCACCGGGCGACGGCTCGCGGCCGTCGGCCACGTCCAGGCAGCGCCGGTTGAGGTCGTCGATCTCCTCCCGCGTCGTCGCCACGTGGTCGACCAGCCAGTCCAGGCCGAAAATCCACAACGAGGTGCGGTTGGCGATCCTCAGTTGCGACGCGCTCAGCTTCGGGGAGCCGAACGCGTTGGCGCACGCGACCGCGGTGAACAGGGTCCCGTCGATGGGCTTGGCGGCGAAGAGATCGGGATAGGCCTCCGCGCACGCGGCCAGGTCACGCGCGGCACGTACGGCCTGCGCCAGGACGGTGCCGTGGCCCTGCGCGGCGCGCAGCGGCCCGCCCGCGCCGAGGTCGCCCGTGTTCGAGGCATCCGGGTTCTGCATCGTTCCGTCCTCGACGCGCTTCTCAGGCGGACCGCTGGATGGGGTCCAGCGTCATCATGATCGGCTTGTCGGGCCGCAGCGTGAGACCCACCTGCGGTTTGGGCATCTCTGCCCCGTCCGCCGGCCGCGTGTGGAACCGGCTGAAGATGGCGGCGAGGATCAGCTGCGCCTCGGCCTGGACGATGTGCCGGCCGACGCACTGGTGCGGGCCGCCGCCGAAGGGGAAGTAGGCGTAGCGGTGGTACCGCCTCGCGCGCTCGGGCTCGAACCGGTCGGGATTGAAGCTGCGGGCGTCCTCCCCCCATATCGACTTCATCCGCTGGGTGACGAAGGGGCTGACCAGCACGGTGTCTCCCTTGCGGATCCGTACCCCGCTCAGCACGGTGTCCTCCGTGGCCACCCTGGAGAACAGCCAGCCCACGGGGAAGATCCGCAGCAGCTCCTGGACGACCTGCTTGGTGTACCGCAGTTCCGGCAGGTGATCGGCGCTGACCCGCCCGGTGCCCACCACTCGCCGGGCCTCCTCGTGCAGCTTCTCGCCGACCTCCGGGTTCCTGTTGAGCAGCGGCCACAGCCAGGTCAGGGCCACGGTGGTGGTCTCGTTGCTCGCCCCGAACGTGGCGAGCAGGTTGCTGCGGATCCACCGGTCGTCGACCGGGCCGCCGTCCTCGTTGCTGGCACGGCACAGCGCGGTGAAGATGTCGTTGCCCTCGCCGGGGTCGTCCCGGTAGCGCTCGACCAGCGCGAACAGGCTGGCGTCCATCGCCTCGACGGCGTTGCGGAACGCCCGGTCGCCGGGCATGGGCACGGACCGCGGCATGAACGGGAACAGGAACCGGTACGCGATCCTGATGACGATCTGCTGAAGCGGCGGGATCATCACGTCAGCCTCGGCGCGCGTGATCTTGTCGCCGAAGAGCACCTTGACCACCGTCTCGTTGATGATCAGGTACATCTCCTGAAGCATGTCGACCGGGGTGCCGCCCCGGGCGTGCTCCTCCAGCCCGTCCACGGCCCCGTTGATCGCCTCCGCCATCAGCGCGGTGAGCTTCTTGGTGTTGTGGAGGGAGAAGACCGGCTGGAGGGTCCGCTTGCTCGCGTCCCACCCCGGGCCCTCGTCCAGGATGCTGTCGGTCATCAGATCGCGGATGGGACGCCAGTAAAGCCCGCTGCGGTCGAAACGCTCCGACTGGTACCGGAGTACCTGCTCCACGTCCTCGGGATCGGTCGCCAGGTACGGGCGGGAGGCTCCGAGCCCGACCCGCATCAGCCGGCCGCCGGCCTCTTCTCCCATGCGTTCGAGCTGCTGCAGCGGATCTCTGACAAATCCGAGGGCGGTCCGGTAAAGGGGGAATTTGATCGCCTTGCGAGCGGCCCCGCCTGCGGGAACCGTGTCAATGTCGACAGACATTTCACTACCCCTCGATAAGGAGTCGGCGGACGCGGCAGACCGCCGGAGCGGACGGCGACCAGCGGGCGGTTCGCCGTTTCTGCGAAGCTTGTACGTTATGGGCGTTTTGAGGGAAGTATCGCATGATCAATTGACTGGAGCAAGGTGATGGACGGTGATATCTGCCGACGTTCCGAGGTGATACAGATCACTTACTTCATCAGTCAGTCCTGGTCGATCGACTTGTCGAGGTGATGCCGTGCGGAGTCGCCACCGTCGATGTCAGGATTTGTCGATACTTAGTGGATGAAATATGTGGCCAGCTCGTCGGGGGCAGCCACGCATCCGACCATTCGAACGAACGGACGAAAATGCGTCCGCGCTCGACTACTTGGCGGTCTCGGGCTCCGGCGGTGGAACCGCCCCGCGGGGGCCGGGACGCTCCGCCGCCCGTGCGGACGAGCGGGCCCGGCGTCCGGCGCGCAATCCGTCCCAGGTCAGGACGGTCAGCGCACCCCACACCAGGACGAACCCCGCCCACCGCTCCGGAGGCATCGCCTCGTGCTGCACCAGCAGCCCGATGGCGAACTGCAGGACGGGCGCCAGGTACTGGAGCATCCCGAGGACGCTCAGCGGCAACCGCGTCGCCGCCCCGTTGAACAGCAGCAGCGGAATCGCCGTCACGACACCGCCGCCCACGATCAGCGCCGCGTGGAGCCACCCGTGGTGCGCGAACGCCGCGTCCCCCTGGGCCTCCAGCGCCAGGGCGAACGCCAGGGCGGGCAGGAACAGGAACGCGGTCTCCACCGCCAGGCTCTCGACCGAGGGCATGTCCGCGAACTTCTTGAACAACCCGTACAGCCCGAACGCCCCGGCGACCGCGAACGCGATCCAGGGCGGGCGCCCGTACCCGGCCGCCAGCACGACGACCGCGCTCACGCCGAGCCCCACCGAGACCCACTGCCAACGCCGCAGCCGCTCCCGGAACACCACCACGCCCAGGACCACGCTGATCAGCGGGTTGATGAAGTACCCCAGGGCCACGTCCAGGGTGTGGCCGTTGTTCACCGCCCAGATGAAGGTGCCCCAGTTGACCGTGATGGCCACCGACGCCCCCGCCAGCAGCCCGGCCCGCCGCCAGGTCATCCCGCGGATCCAGTGCCGTCCCGCCGCCAGCATCACCAGGACGGCCACCAGCGACCACACGATCCGGTGTGCCAGGATCTCCCCGGGGCTCGACGGTTCGAGCAGCGGCCAGTAGAGGGGGAACAGTCCCCAGAGCACGTAGGCCGCGACCCCGAACGCCAGTCCCCGCCGATCCGCCACGGCCGCAACGCTAGCACCTCGTAATGAGCCATTTCCGATCACGCTAATGACCCACCGGACCGCGTAACCTGGGGGCATGTTCGGCTTTGCGAAGACCCAGATGGTCTCTCCGGAGAAGGCGCTCCCCGGCAGGGACGAGCCGATGCCGGTGCCGCCGCGCCACGAAATCCTCGACGCGCCCCTGGCCCCGCCCTTCCCGGACGGCGCCGAGATCGCCGAGTTCGCCCTCGGCTGCTTCTGGGGCGCCGAACGCGTCTTCTGGCAGACGCCCGGCGTCATCTCCACGTCCGTCGGCTACGAGGGCGGCTACACCCCGAACCCCACCTACGAAGAAGTCTGCAGCGGCCAGACCGGCCACACCGAAACCGTCCGCGTCGTGTACGACCCCGCCCGGGTCACCTACGACGAACTGCTCCGCGTCTTCTGGGAGGCCCACGACCCGACCCAGGGCATGCGCCAGGGCAACGACATCGGCACCCAGTACCGTTCAGCCGTCTTCTACAGGACCGACCTGGAACAGAAGTCCGCCGAAGCCTCCCGGGACGCCTACCAGCACGTCCTGACCACCGCCGGCCACGGCCCCATCACCACCGAACTGACCGGCGCCACCGACTACTACTACGCCGAGCACTACCACCAGCAGTACCTCCACAAGAACCCCGGCGGCTACTGCGGCATCGGCGGCACCGGCCTCTCCTGCCCCGTAGGCGTCGCCACGACCGAGTAGATGAGGCGCTGGTCAGACTCTAAGCCAGTCCACCGGTGAGGGGCGGTTGGTGCTGGCGTCCTTGCAGAGTGCGGGAATGTGGGAGCCGTCGCTGGAAACGACCTTCGCGGGACCGGTGGCGCTGGCGGCGGTGGCCACCACCAGGGCGTCCACGACACAGTCGTGGCCGCAGAGGCCCGTGGAGTCCAGCAGGGCGGCGGCCGCGTCCGCCAGTTCCTCGGTGACAGGAATGATGGTGAGCCTGGAACGCAACCATGCGAGCCGCCTGCCTGCCTGTCCGTCACGACGCTGCTCGGCGATGGTGACGGCACTGACGACGGGCACGAATTCCTCCCGCACCGCCAACTCCAAGCGCGCTGTCATGCGGCGGTCGTCGTCGGCCAGGAGCGACAGGCCTTGCGCGTCCAACACGAATGCCGGACCGATCAGGGGCGCCGGCCTGGTCAGTCGCCGCGCCATGCGGCCTCTGCCTCTGCCAGTTCCTCCGGTGTGAACTCTCCGTGGCGGGTGACGTGATCGTCCACGATCTCCTGAGCCTGAAGGAGGGCCAAGTGGCGCTCGGCCGCGGCGTTCAGGAACTCGGAGAAGCCGCGTGCTCCTGTGCGGGCCTCGATCTCTTCGACGACGGACTCGCGCAGCGTGACCGACTTCTTCACGGTCCTGCCATGGCTTTCGCCTGTGTCCGCCCTCGACACCCGCTGCTCCGTACCCGGGGAAGCAGGCGGCGGACGACGTCTCCGCCTGCGCGGCTTGCCCTGGGAGGTGATCGTGGTGTCACGAGTGTCGGCCATGATCTGATTATACTACCAGGAGTAGGATAATGGCCATGGATGAATGCGCTCTGTGACGCCGCTGAGTGACCTTGCGCGGCGTCCTCTACCACGTCGTCTGCGCCACTCGGCGACGTTCGACACGGTCAACACGTGGGGGGCGGGCTTCGCCGGGCCCAGACCTCCGCATCCTCCCGACGACTTCGGATCGAGCCGGCACTCCAGAACCGGGAATCGCCCCTACGGACGGTTGAGGGCCGTCCGGCACGGGCTGAGTTGCAATAATCGGAGGAATCACAGGGAGCCGTGGATCCGCCCTTTTTCTGTGGATGATGTACCCTTCGCTGGGATACGGATTTTGGACGAGAGGCGGTCCTTGAGGTTGAGATCGCCCGTGACGAACCCGATCGCAGCGCGTATCCACGTCCAGTGGGGACCCGAGCGCGATCTGACCCGCGCCCCACCGGTACTGCTCTTGCCGTCGGCATCGACGCCTCTCACTCCGCCTGCGTTCCGCAGCCCTGGACCACCGATGACCTGCTGATCACCAGCTCTACGGCAAGCGCATTCTGATGCGTCCCGAGGCTTTGCGCCTGGTCCTCCGCAAGGAGGCCGCAACCGATCGCGGGCTGGATTCGCACCCGCGTAGCTCTGGCGGGAATGCACGACATCTCGGTCTGCCTCGGCCTACCGCCCGCGAGATCCTTCACATTGGTACATCTTCCATGGAGCCGGACTGTCCGATTCTGTAGACGTTTCAGATCTGCTCGCAAAATCAGCATCCTCAGCAAAGAAAGTAGGAGAGATGCCAGGACGTCTTGAAGGCAAAGTCGCCTTCATCACCGGCGCCGCCCGCGGCCAGGGGCGCAGTCATGCGGTCCGCCTCGCACAGGAGGGCGCCGACATCATCGCCGTCGACCTCTGCGCGCAGATGGAGTCCGTCCCCTACCCCCTCGCCACCCCGGAGGACCTCGCCGAGACCGTTGAGCTGGTCGAGAAGCTCGGCCGGCGCATCGTCTCCCGCAAGGCCGACGTGCGCGAACGCGGCGAGTTGCGACAGGTCGTCGCGGACGGCGTGGCCGAACTCGGCCGCCTGGACGCCGTCGTGGCGAACGCCGGGATCCTGCCGATGGCCGCGGGCGACCACGATCCCGAAGACTTCGTCGACGCCACCGACGTCGACCTGCTCGGGGTGATGAACACGGTCGCGGTGGCCCTGCCCCATCTGCCGAGCCACTCGTCGGTCGTGGTGATCGGGTCCACCGCGGCCATGCTGCCCGGCACCACCGACAACCCGGCGACGGGTCCCGGCATCGCCGGTTACGCATGGTCCAAGAAGACGCTCATCGGCTACACCGAGCAGATGGCTCTGAACCTGGCGCCGCGGTTCATCCGCGTCAACACCGTCCACCCCACCAACTGCGACACCCCCATGCTGCACAACGATGGTGTCTACGCGCTGTACCGCCCGGACCTGGAGCACCCCGTGCGCGAGGATGCCGAGCCGGCGTTCGCCACCCTCCACGCCATGCCCATCCCCTACCTGGAGCCGGTCGACATCTCGAATCTCGTGCTGTTCCTGGCCTCCGACGAGTCGCGGTACATCACCGGCCAGCAGATCCGCGTGGACGCCGGTGCTCTCCTCAAGTTCCCCCAAGGCAACTTCGGCTGACGGATGGCCGCCATCGACCTGCTTCGCGCTCACCGGCTTCACGGGCACACGTACGCGGTCGTCGCCTCCACGGCGCTCCAGGCTTCGAAGCCCGTGGTCCTTTGCGGGCCGGCGGAATGAACACCGACGAGACGGAGCGGCTGGTCCGCGCGCTCACCGTCGAGGACCGGGAGGCGATCGGGCTGCTCGACCTTCAGGTCCTGGCGCGGGAGAACGCCGGGCGGCGGTCTCCGGAGACCGAGCCCATCAAGGGCGTTCTCCAGTCCGTGCGGCGCTGGGAGATCCTGATCCGCCGCATTGAGGAAGGCTGGCGACGCCAGGACTACTACATGGTGTACGAGTACCTGAACGACCTCACCTACCGGAACGCGATCGAGGAATTCCTCGGCGCCATGCGCGCGGGAACGCGCACCAAGATCGCTCGCTGCGTGGGACGGCTCGATGCGCGATTTCGAGCCGTCACCTACGAGGACGGCGGGGCGGAACTGTCGCGGTACTGGCGGCCCCTGGCCGAAGGCCGAGAGGTCCGATGGTGGTGGACGCGGCGCCCCATCGACCTGCCCTCTGGATGGTGAACACCGATCCCGTCATCCGGGCCGAGTCGCTCGGGGCGCTTGCGCGATCAGGCCGGTGCCCGGAGGGGGGCACCGGCCTGATCGTGAAGGCGGTGGGGCTACAGCGGGCTCTTCCAGTCGCTGTCCCTCTTGGTGCACAGCTGCTCGAAGTCGTCGATCCGGTTTACCTGGGGGATCACGGTCGTTGTGGGGACACAGGCGGCCAACAGCGCACGGCTTAGCGACCTCGACCGACCGTCCGGGGGCGCAGGTTTCCCGCAATCCCGTCCAGCACGGGAGTCTTCGGGGGAGGAGTATGGGCCCATGGAGTTGAGGGCGGGGGCGCGGGCCGAGCTGTCCGTGGTGGTGGAGGAGTCGGACACGGCCGTCAGCCTTGGGAGCGGGGACGTTCGCGTACTGGCCACGCCGAGGTTGCTCGCGCTGGCCGAGGAGGCGACGGTCCAGGCGATCGCTCTGGACGAGTCGCAGACCTCGGTGGGGACGCGGGTCGAGTTGACCCATGTGGCGGCCAGCCCCGTCGGCATGCGCGTGGCGGTCGCGGCCGAACTCGTCGAGGTCGACGGGGCGCGGCTCGTGTTCGATTTCACCGCCGCCGACGCACGGGGCGTCGTGGTGGGAAGCGGTCGTGTCGAGCGGGTCGTCGTGGATCGGGGGAGGTTTCTGGCGCGGCTGCCGCGCCCGGAACGGGGTTAGTACGGCAGGAGACGGCCGGACGGGGTGCGCAGGTCGGGCGGGCTCGGTTGACGTGGGGGTTTGGGACGCTTGATGAGCTGCTGCCGTGCCATGGTGATCATCTCCCCCCATCGGGCCGGGCTTAACCCGTCGATCGAGCCGATGTCGCGCTGTACCCCCTACGACGCGTCCGCGGTGCCGGAGGTTCGCCGAGCTTATGCGACGTACAGTGCCGGTTCGACCGATTTTTGGGAAGGGGGTCGTGACGAAGCGTGACCGGGTGTCACCGGACGCGGAGGTAAGTGTGGCCGGGATGACGGCCTACGAGACGATGTCGCGGCCGCGGAAGGCGCGGAATGCGACGGCGAAGAGGACGACGGCGTAGGCGATGGAGATGGCCGCCCCCTTGGCCATGCCCGTCCACTGGATCGCGGGCTGGAGGGCGTCCATCCAGGAGTACATCCAGTGCGTCGGGAGGAACTCGCGCCAGGTGCCGAGCGCGGTGACCGCGTCCAGGATGTTGCTGACGATGACCAGGCCGACCGCGCCGCCGACCGCGCCGAGCGGGGAGTCGGTGGTCACGGAGAGCAGGAAGGCCAGCGCGGCGACGACGAGCTGGGAGACGAGGGCGTAGCCGATGATGATCGCCATCCGGCCGAGCGCGGTGCTCACGGGGACGGTACCGCCGGTCGGGAGTTCGACGGCGCCCCAGCCGAAGCCGGTGGTGCCCGCGATCAGCGACATCAGCGGCAGGCTGACGACCGCGACGACCGCGTAGGAGAGCGCGACGGCCAGTTTCTGGCGCAGCAGGCGGGCCCGGGGCACCGGTGCGGCCAGCAGGTAGCGCAGCGACGACCAGCCCGCCTCGCTCGCGACGGTGTCGCCGCAGAACAGGGCCACGGCGACGACCAGCAGGAAGCCCGTGGAGATGAACAGGGCGAACAGGGCGAAGTTGAGTGCGCTGGAGGTGGCGACGTCGACCAGCCCGGGGGCGCCGTCGGGGCGCTCCTCCCCGTCGATCTTGAAGGCGGCCACCAGCACCCACGGGAGGACGAGCAGGACCCCGAACGCGAACAGGGTGCGCCGCCGCCGGAACTGGCGGACGGCCTCCACCCGCAGCGGAAGCGTCCGCCGGGCGTCGTAGGCGGTCACGAACCCTCCCCGATGAGTTCCAGGAACGCGTCCTCCAGGCGGCGGGAGGATCCGGTGATCTCGGCGACCGGGCCCGCGGCGACGCGGCGGCCCCCGGCCATGACGACGGCGTGGGTGCAGGTCTGCTCGACCTCGGCGAGCAGATGGCTGGAGACGATGACCGTCCGCCCTGCCGCGGCGTACCGGACGAGCACCTCCCGCATCTCGCGGATCTGCGGCGGGTCGAGGCCGTTGGTCGGCTCGTCCAGGACGAGGAGGTCGGGGAGCCCGAGCATGGCTTGGGCGATCGCGAGGCGCTGCCGCATCCCCTGGGAGTACGTGCGGACGGCCCGGTCCAGTGCGGAGCCCAGGTCGGCTATCTGCAGCGCCTCGTCCAGGTGGGCTTCGTCCAAGGGACGTCCGGTGGCTCGCCAGTACAGGTCCAGGTTGTCACGGCCGGAGAGGTGGGGGAGGAACCCAGGACCTTCAACGAAGGAACCGAGCCGGGACAGGACAGGCGCCCCAGGGCGGACGCGGTGACCGAAGATGCGGATCTCGCCCGAGTCGGGGTGGATCAGCCCCATGAGCATCCGCAGGGTCGTCGTCTTCCCGGCACCGTTCGGGCCGAGCAGCCCTAGCACCTGGCCCTTCTCCACCCGGAACGACAGGTCGGCGACGGCGAGGTGGCCGTTCTTGTACGCCTTCGTCAGTCCCGTTATCTCCAAGGGGATGTCGCTGTCCTGCTCAGCACCCCGGCGACGGCGGACGGGCAAGACGATGAGGAGGGCCAGGGCGAGAGCAGCAGCCGGTAGGCCCCAGACCCACGCAGGCACGGGTGCCGAATCGGTCGTCAGGGAGGGGACAGAAGGAACGGTCAGCGGCGACACCGCCTGCACCTTGTAAGACGTCGGCTTCGCTGGAGTGGCGAAGCCCATGTCGGTGGCCGCGATGACGAGGCGGATGCGGTGGCCGCGGTCGAAGCGGTGGTCCATCGCCGGAAGCGTGACGGTGGTCTCGCCGTCGCCGGACACCCGGAACGGCGCGGCCAGGCGCCGCGCGAGCGTCGCCTTCCCGCCGGGTGCGACGTCGTACAGCTTCGCGAACAGCGGGCCGTCCCCCTCGACCTTGAGCCGGACGGTGGCGGCCCCCGTCAGCTGGACGGGGTCGTTCAGCGGACGCGTGTCGAACGTGGCCGCCTGGCCCGGCATCTCGGCCGGAAGCCCGCCCCCGGCCGGCCCGAGCGAGTCGAGCGAACCCAGCGCGCCCAGGCCGGGCAGGGCGGAGATCGACGCGGGAGAACCGCCGGCGGGCTGGTGGATCGTCTGCCTGCGGCCGCTCAGCGGGAACTCCGCGAGGCCGGCCGACAGGCCCGGGTACGTGCGGGCCGTCGCCTCCTCGGCCACGACGTCCTGGCTGGTCGAGTCGAGCCCGCCCGCCCGCGCCACCGTGAAGCCGTCCGGCGGCGGCGCGGCGGAGCCCTTGAGCCGCGCGTCGAAGAAGCCGAGGACGAGGTCCCCGATCCGCTCGGTCTCGGCTTCGCCGCCGTCGTGGCCGCCCCGGTACCAGACCACCGACACCGGCGCGCCGTTGCCGGATATCGCGCGGGCGTTGGCGTCGGCGTGGTCGAGCGGGAAGAGCGAGTCGGACTGCCCCTGCACGAGCAGCGCCGGCACCCTGATCCGGTCGGCGACCGACGCCGGGCTCGACCGCCGCAGCGTCTCGATCGCCGAGTCGGTGGGACGGCCCTCCTCCGCGACCTCCTGGTACATCTCGCACAGCGACGGCAGGAAGCGCCCGCATGCCGTCGGGCCCGGACTGCCGGTGAAGAACATGCCCGCCCACAGCTTCTTGAAGACCCCCTCCGAGGGGCCGCCGCCGGCCGCGTCGGGGAAGAGGGCGTCCGCGAGGCCGTGCCACGTGATCCTCGGCGCGATGGCGTCCACCCGGGGGTCGTGGGCGGCGGTCATCAGCGCGATCGCGCCGCCGTACGACTGGCCCGTCATCCCGACGCGCGGGTCGCCGGGCCCGTCGAGCCGGACCTCCGGGCGCCGCGCCAGCCAGTCGACGAGCTGCCGGGTGTCCTTGACCTCGTAGTCGGGGGAGTTGAGCGCGATCCGCCCGGTGGAGCGGCCGAACCCCCGGGCGGTCCACGCCAGCACCGCGTATCCGGCGCGGGCCAGGTCACGCGCCTCTTCCTCGACGTCCCGCTTGCTGCCGCCGAAGCCGTGGCCCAGCATGATCGCCGGTGCCTCGACGCGGCCGACCGGCTTGTAGAACGTGGTGTCGAGCACGACGCGCTGATCGTCGCCGGGGCCGTCGACCACGGCGATGCGCTGGTCGACGGCCCGGACCCGGGACGGGCCGTCCGCGCCGACGCCCCATGCCGCGCACCCGGCCGCGAGCGCGAGGGCCGTGCCGGCCGCCGTCCAGCGGGCCGTCCGCCCAGTTCTGTCCCACCGTGCCCGGAACGCGGCCCCCAGCCTCATGGGAGCACCCTACGGGCGGCCCGCCCCCGGCGATGTCGTCCTTGAAGCGATCATCACCTGCGCCTTAGCCGCCGTATGTACCGGATGCCGGCCGCATCGCCGCCGGCGGGGCGAGGGCGGCGGTGAACATGGCCGTCAGGCGGTCGGTGAGCTCCTCCGGGTCGGCGGCGCGCAGGTCGTTGAGGCCGAGGAGGCGCCGGACGGGCCCGCCGCCCATGATGATCGTGGACGCGAGCAGCGCGCGGGCGCGGGCGTCCGGGCCGTCGAGCTGCGCGACGATCGGCTCGACGATCACGTCCTCCAGGTAGTGGAGCAGGATCTCCTTGACCTCGGGCTGTCCGGCCGACCGGTCGAGCAACCGCGACGTCGGGGAGACATAGCCGCGGTCGAGCTGCCGGACGAAGTGCTCGGCGAGCCGCCGCGGCAGGCCCTCGGGGCTCCCGGCGATGACCCCGCGAATCGCCGACTCGCCGGCGAGAACCTCCCCGAACAGCGCCGCCTTGGACCCGAAGTACCGGTTCACCAGGGCCATGTTCGCCTCGGCCCGCGCCGCGATCATCCGGACGGTGACGCCGTCGTAGCCGTGCTCGCCGAACAGGTCGCGGGCCGCCTCCAGGATGCGGCGCCGGGTCGCCTCCCGGTCCCGCTTCGGCCGCCGCGCCACCGCCGCCCCCGCGGCGCCGTCCCCGTTCTCGGCGGACGGCCCGGCGCGTCCGGTCTCTTCCTCGACCCGCATCACCTGTATCAACCCATCCCCGCTCGCCGGTGACATCCGTGCCCGAATCTAGCCGAGTTGCAAGTAAACAAGCGTCTACATAACATACATGCACAGCACAGGTAATCAATTCGGCGGTCCGTCGGGACCGGCATGGGGGCAGAGTGGCTCGGGTGAGCACGGCATCGCACGGCCCGGCGGGAGAGCCGGCCGGGGAACCGGTCAAACCGCACTACACGCACCGCCAGATCCTGGAGATCCTCTCCGCGCTGATGCTGGCGATGCTGACCGCGATGCTCTCGACCTCGGTCATCGCCACGGCGCTGCCGACGATCGTCGGCGACCTCGGCGGCCAGGACAAGCTCTCCTGGGTCGCCAGCGCGACGCTGCTCACCATGACCGCCTCGACCCCGCTGTGGGGCAAGCTGTCGGACATCGCCGGGCGCAAGGTGATGTTCCAGACCGCCCTGCTGATCTTCGTCGTCGCCTCGGTGGGCGCGGGGCTGTCGCAGGACATCGGGCAGCTCATCGCCTTCCGCGCGGGGCAGGGCCTCGGCGCGGGCGGCCTGTCCGCGCTGGCCCAGGTGATCCTCGGGGACGTGGTCGAGCCCCGCCAGCGCGGGCGCTACGCCGGCTACATGGGGTCGGTCTTCGGCGTGTCCACCGTGGCCGGGCCGCTGCTCGGCGGGTTCATCGTGGACGCCGACGCCCTCGGCTGGCGCTGGTGCTTCTACGTGTGCGTCCCCCTCGCGGTGGTCGCCGCCCTGGTCATCCAGCGCGTCCTGAAGCTGCCGCGGGTGAAGCGCGAAACCCACGTCGACGTGTTCGGCGCGATCACCATCACCGGCAGCGCCGCCACGCTGATGCTCCTGCTGTCCATGGGCGGGACGGAGTTCGCGTGGAACTCCCCGTGGACCTACGCCCTGCTCGCGGTCACCGCCGTGCTCTTCCTGCTGGCGATCGTCGCCGAGCGCGGCGCCCGCGACCCGATCCTGCCGCCCCGGCTGTTCCGCAACCGGATGTTCCTGCTGACCTCGTTCACCTCGGTCTGCATCGGCATGGCGATGTTCGGCGTGATGATCTACATGCCGCAGTACCTGCAGATCGTCAAGGGGATGAGCCCGACGGCGTCCGGCCTGATGACGCTGCCGCTGGTCGGGAGCATGCTCGTCACCTCCATCGGGTCCGGCCAGGTCGTCACCCGGACGGGCCGCTACAAGATCTTCCCGGTGATCGGCCTGGCGTGCGTCGCGACGGGACTGTTCCTGCTGTCGCGGCTCCACACCGACTCCTCGGCGGTGCTGATCGGCGTGGACCTCGCCATCCTCGGCTTCGGGATGGGCCTGACGCTGCAGATCCTCATCCTCGCCGCGCAGAACGCCGTCTCGCCCTCCGACCTCGCCTCGACGACGTCCGGTGTCTCGTTCTTCCGCAACCTCGGCGGCGCGATGGGCGTGGCCGCGTTCGGCGCGATCCTCACCAACCGGGTCGCGACCGAGATCGCCTCCGGCCTGCGTTCGGCGGGCATCAGCGGGCAGCCCGGCGGCGGCGAGCTCGGGTCGCCGGACGAGATCGCGGCGCTGCCGCAGCCGATCAAGGACATCGTCCGGGACGCGTTCAGCCACTCGCTGGAGACCGTCTTCCTGTTCGGGATCCCGGTGGCCCTGCTCGGCTTCGTCGCGGTGCTCGCGCTGAAGGAGCTGCCGCTCCGCGGGTCGGCGGGCCACAGCAAGGCCGAGGACGCCGAGAAGGCCCCGGCCGAGGACGCCGCCCGGACGCCGTGAGGCGTCAGCGGCCCTTCAGCTCGCGGACGAGCCTGTTCGCCGAGGCGCGGTCGGGCGGGCCGGTCACGATGACCTTCCCGTCCGTGATCGCCATGTCGACGCGGGGGAGCGTGACGATGCGGTTCTTGACGACGAACGCCAGGTCCCGCCCGACGGTCGCCCGCGTCAGCCTGGCGAACGCGTCCCGGTCGACCGGCCGCAGCGTGACCGCCACGTCATAGCCGCCCTGCTTCACCCGCGACTCCTGGACGCTCAGGTCGGAGACCCGCCGGATCGCGATCCCCTGGGC
>NZ_SMKH01000012.1 GCF_004348515.1 Actinomadura sp. KC345
GAGCAGTAGCGGCGGGAGCGGTTCGCGGTCGTGTCGAAGTACACCTGCTCGCAGCCCTCGGCCTTGCACAGGCCGAAACGGCCGATCCCCCGGTCGGCGACCTTGGCCGCCAGGCCCATCGCGGCGCGGGCCGCGTAACGGTCGGGTATCGAGCCGGACTCGTTGAAGTGCAGATGCCAGTCGTGGCCGTCGTGGCGGGACATCTGCGGATGGACGGGATGATGGATGAGCAGCGTGTTGAGGCGGTCCACGGCGTCGTCCTCGTCCCCGCGGGCGGCGGCGGTGAAGATCGCCCGCAGCTGTGCGCGCAGTTCCCGCATGGCGTAGAGATCGCGGTGCGCGATCCGCCCGCCGAGATGCGGCCGGTGCGCCAGCAGTGCCCGAAGCCCATCGAGATCACGCAGGTCGTCGCCCTGGGGACCCTGCGTGTTCACGAGATCGATCGCCAGGTCTGCGTATGATGCGAGATTCACCTTCGCTCCTGATCGACGCGGCCTCAATGGACCCAGTCTCATTCCCTCATGGCAAGAAATACACCGGTTCTTGGGGAGAAAATGAGGCGGGCGACGCGGAATTGATCGAAAAGAGGCCGCGAACACCCGGACGGCCCGCGTTCCCCGGCGGGAACGCGGGCCGTCCGGAAAGTCGATCGTGAATTTCCGTCAGACGCGGTTCACGCCCTCCTTGCGGGCCTGCTCGGCCACCGCCGCGCTGACGGCCGGGGCGACGCGGTCGTCGAAGGGGCCGGGGATGACGTAGTCGGGGCCCAGGTCGTCGCCGATGATGTCGGCGAGCGCGTTGGCCGCCGCGAGCTTCATGCCCTCGGTGATCGAGTGGGCGCGCACGTCCAGGGCGCCGCGGAAGATGCCCGGGAACGCCAGCACGTTGTTGATCTGGTTCGGGTAGTCGCTGCGGCCGGTCGCCACGACCCTGGCGTGCCGCCGCGCGACGTCGGGGTGCACCTCGGGGGTGGGGTTGGACAGCGCGAACACGATCGCGTTCTCCGACATCGTGGCGACGCACGTCTCATGGACGGTGCCGCCGGACAGGCCGATGAACACGTCGGCGCCGCGCAGCGCCTCCTCCGTGGAGCCCTTCAGGTGCGACCGGTTGGTGATCGCGGCGATCTGCGTCTTGACCGGGTTCAGGCCGTCCCGGCCCTCGTAGATGAGGCCCTTGCTGTCGGACAGCGCGATGTCGCCGATGCCGCCCTCGATCAGCATCTTGGAGACGGCGATGCCGGACGCGCCCGCGCCGGCCACGACCGCGCGCAGCTCCGACAGCGGCCTGCCGACCAGGCGGGCCGCGTTCTTGAGGGCGGCGAGCACCACGATCGCGGTGCCGTGCTGGTCGTCGTGGAAGACGGGGATGTCGAGCGCGGCGCGGAGCCGGTCCTCGATCTCGAAGCACCGGGGGGCGCTGATGTCCTCCAGGTTGATGCCGCCGAAGCTCGGCGCCAGCCGGGTCACGGTGTCGACGATCTCGTCCACGCCCGTGCAGTTCAGCGCGATCGGCACGGAGTCGACGTCGGCGAACTCCTTGAACAGCAGGGACTTGCCCTCCATGACCGGCATGGAGGCGGCGGGACCGATGTCGCCGAGGCCGAGCACGGCGGTCCCGTCGGTGACGACGGCCACGACCTTGGACGTCCAGGTGTAGTCGTAGGCCAGTTCGGGACGGTCGGCGATCGCGGTGCACACCCGGGCCACGCCCGGCGTGTAGGCCAGCGAAAGATCGTCTTTGTTGCGGACCGGAATGGTCGACCGCATTTCCAGCTTGCCGCCGCGGTGCAGCGTAAAGGCCGGATCATCGTCGAGTGAGGACGGTTCGGTGGGAATGGGCTCAGCAGCCACAGCGACCCCTGTCAGTGAAAGTTGGCTTTCTTGCGATGCCGCCGCGGTGGTGTGGCGTGGTGGCCGGTCACCTGGTGGTCATCTCGCGACGTACGGGGGTCACCCGTCGTCCGATTCTCTCATACGGGGCTCCGCCCGCCCGGGGACCGGGGTGGTGGTAACCATCACGTGATCCACCCCACCGCGGCCTGGAGGACCGGGGGGCGAGCGGAGTTCGCCGCTGGACGGTCGTTCCGGGGCTGCGTCGTTGCGTGATTGTTTCGGGTCCTTTATCCAGATCAGGGCGGTCGTGGGTCAAAATGTGCACCTGACCTTCGGATCCGCGCGGATCCGACGCAACCACTTGGAGGGGGACCAGTGAACACCGGTTCTCTGCGCCGTCGCGCCGTCGCGGCGGGCGCGCTCGTGCTGACGGGCGCTCTCGCCCTGTCCGCATGTGGCGACAGCAACGACTCGGCCGACCCGGGCTCCGGCGGCTCGAACACGAGCGCGGACGCCAAGCTGGCGGCCATGGTCCCGGACGCGGTCAAGAGCGACGGCAAGATCGTCGTCGGCACCGACGGGTCCTACCCGCCCAACGAGTCCGTCGACCCGGCCACCCAGGAGATGGTCGGCTGGGACGTCGACCTCTTCGACGCCGTCGCGGCCAAGCTCGGCCTGAAGACCGAGTACAAGAACGCGGGCTTCGACACGATCATCCCGGGCGTCCAGTCGGGCAAGTACGAGATCGGGGTCTCCTCCTTCACCGACACCAAGGAGCGCGAGCAGGCCGTCGACTTCGTCACCTACTACACGGCGGGGACGGCCTGGGCGTCGCTCACGGGCAACCCCAAGGGCGTCAACCCCGACGACGCCTGCGGCAAGAGCATCGGCGTGCAGCAGGGCACGGTGCAGGTCGACGACCTCACGGCCAAGAGCAAGGAGTGCACCGACGCGGGCAAGCCGGCGATCAAGCAGGTCGTCCGCAAGCAGCAGACCGAGGTCAACAACGACCTGGTCGCGGGCAAGGTGGACGCGATGGCCGCCGACTCGCCGATCATCGGTGACGCGATCAAGAAGACCGGCAAGCTGGAGATCATCGGCCAGGCCTACGACACTGCGCCCTACGGCTACGCCCTCGGCAAGGACTCCGGCCAGTTCAAGGACGCCGTCCTCGCCGCGTTGAAGGCGCTCATCGCCGACGGCACCTACAAGAAGATCCTGACGGACGCCGGGGTGGAGAGCGGCGCGATCACCGACCCGGCGATCAACGCCGCGCAGAGCTGATCGCATGACGGTCGACGACGACGTCGAGAAGGGGCGGCCCGAAGCGATCCGGGCCGTCCCGGTCCGGCATCCCGGCCGCTGGGTCGCCGCCGCGGTCGTGGTCGTGCTGCTCGCGATGTTCGTCAACTTCCTGCTGACGAGCGATGCCCTGGAGTGGTCGGAGCAGCGCAAGTACATCACGTCCGAAGCGGTGCTGAGGGGCGTCCGCAACACGATCCTGCTGACGGTCGCCGCGATGGTCGGCGGCATGCTGATCGGCACCGTCCTGGCGCTGATGAGGCTGTCGGCCAATCCGCTGCTGAGCAGCGCGGCCTGGCTCTACCTGTGGTTCTTCCGCGGCACGCCGCTCTACACGCAGCTGCTCATCTGGGGCGCGATCGGCACGCTGCTGCCGACGGTCGGGATCGGCATCCCGTTCGGGCCCGAGTTCCACACCTGGGAGACGCAGGCGCTGGTCACCCCGATGATCGCCGCCGGTCTGGGCCTGATCCTGAACGAGGCCGCCTACATGGCGGAGATCGTCCGGGCCGGGATCCTGTCGGTGGACGAGGGGCAGCAGGAGGCGGCGAGCGCGCTCGGCATGTCCCGGATGCAGACCATGCGCCGGATCGTCCTGCCGCAGGCGATGCGGGTCATCGTCCCTCCGACCGGCAACGAGGTGCTCTCCATGATGAAGAACACCTCGCTGGTCGCGGCGGTCCCGTTCTCCGAGCTGACGTTCACCGCGCAGACCATCTACGCCAGCACCTACAAGATCATTCCGATGCTGGTGATGGCGTGCCTGTGGTACCTGCTGCTGTCCTCGGTCCTGATGATCGCCCAGTACTACATCGAGCGGTACTTCAGCCGGGGGGTCGGCAAGGGGGCGTCGCCACGCCGCCAGCGGGTCCGCTTCCGCGGCGGAGGCGGCGGCCAATGAGCGGAGGTGAGGACGAGGTGACCCTCGCCAAGGAACCGGCGCCGGAGAGCGGCGGTCTGATGGTGAAGGCCGAGCAGGTGCACAAGTCGTTCGGCCGGCTGGAGGTGTTGAAGGGCATCGACCTCCAGGTCCGGACGGGCGAGGTGATGTGCGTCGTCGGCCCGTCCGGTTCGGGGAAGTCGACGTTCCTGCGCTGCATCAACCACCTGGAGAAGATCAACGCCGGGCGGCTGTGGGTGAACGGCCACCTGGTCGGCTACCGGCAGCAGGGCGGCAAGCTGTACGAGCTGCGCGACCGGGAGGTCTCGGCGCAGCGCCGCGAGATCGGCATGGTGTTCCAGCGCTTCAACCTGTTCCCCCACAAGACGGCGCTGGAGAACGTGATGGGTGCGCCGATCTGGGTCAAGCGCCAGCCGAAGGACCAGGTCAGGCAGCGGGCCCTCGCGCTGCTGGAGCGCGTCGGGCTGAGCGACAAGGCGCAGGTCTACCCGTCGCAGCTGTCGGGCGGGCAGCAGCAGCGGGTGGCGATCGCGCGGGCGCTCGCGATGGAGCCCGCGCTGATGCTGTTCGACGAGCCGACCTCGGCGCTGGACCCGGAGCTGGTCGGCGAGGTCCTGGACGTCATGAAGCAGCTCGCCCTCGACGGCATGACCATGATCGTGGTCACCCACGAGATGGGCTTCGCCCGCGAGGTCGGCGACTCCCTGGTCTTCATGGACGACGGCGCCGTGGTCGAGCAGGGCACGCCCCGCGAGGTCCTGGCCAACCCCCAGCACGCCCGCACCCAGGACTTCCTCTCCAAGGTCCTCTGAGCACATCCGGTTTTCCATGGCGAAGGGGCGACTTCAGACGGACCCCTTCGTCGACGACGGCCGCGGACGTCGGCTGAGTCAGACGCGGCCACCGCGCTTCGTGGGAAGCCCGATCCCGAGCAACTCCACGTCCGGGGAGATCACCTCGTGCCAGAGGTCGTCGAAGGGGACGCCGTAGGACCGCAGCGCGCCGACGAGCATGCGCGCTGCGGTCTGGGCCTCCTGCCAGCCGACCGTCGGGAAGTCGCACGTCAGCAGGCCGTCAAGGTCGCGCGAGTCGGCCGGTTGCCAGCCCAGGTCGGCCATCGCCTCCGACCAGCCGGGGCCGGGATCGTCGGGGACGCGCGCCTGGAGATGAAGCGTCCAGTCCTCGAAGGTGGTCCACTGCACGAATCGGAGGTCCTCCGGGGTGCGCACGACCACGGTGAAGCGGTCGGGTACGTCCAGGAGGGCGAAGTCCCGGACGACCGATCCCAGTGTGGTCGCCAGCTGCTCCTCGAACTGGTTCCAGTCGTCGGCCCAGACGCCGCCCGGGGCCCAGTCCCACCCCCGGCCGAGCACCTGCCAGTAGCCGAGTTGCTCGAGCGTGTGCTCAGGCTCGGCCCAGTTCGATGAGAGGTGCTCGTCGCGGTCGACGGCATCGGTGGGGCTGACCCGCAGGGACGTGTGGCCGCCGGCGTGTTCGAGCTCCAGCAACCGCACCGGGTTGCGCCAGCGCAGCAGCGGCCCGGGGCCCCGCATGATCGACGGCGGGCCCAGGGTCTCTTCGAGGGCAGCGCGCACGCTGAGGAAGAGATCTTCGCCTTCTCCCACCGGTACGGAGATCTCGGAGCCGAGATCGGAGCCGTGCCGGGCCACCTGCCCGAGGCCGGTGCCGAGGCCGGTGTCGTACTGATCGTGGGACTCCCCCTTGCATCCCGGGCGGAAGTCCTCGTAGTTCCACAACCGGGGGTAGAGGCGGCTCCGTTTCCGTTCCTCGGCGGAGGCCCGTGTCGGCAGCCAGCCGAGATGGGCCGGGGCCCGGTCGAACGCGGCCTCGTCCCATCCGGTCATGTCGAGCGTGGCGAAGCGGCCGACGAGTTCGCGGACCTGATCATCGGTGAGGGGCATAACAGATGATCTTAGGAGGGGTCCCGGTACCAGCGGCTGCTTCCTCCTGTCGTACCCGTGAAGAGGCCCCGCGCCCCGCGGGGCCTCCATGCTTCACGTCTTCCGCGGTTCGTTAGCCGATAGACCACGTCCTCTCTTCTCGTCGGCAGGGGGCGCCGCCTCACGTCTTGAGCACGGCGAGCACCTGGTCGATCTGCCGGGCAGGGAGGTACAGGTTCGCGCCGGGCCGACGCCCTTGGACTGTGATCGGGCTGCTGCACTCCCAGCCGTGCCCCGCAGCGATGCCCGCCGTCAGGGCGACGAGCCGCTCGGCGTCTTCGAGAGGCAGTTGCAACCAGGCGAAGCCGTCCCAGAAGGCCGCGTAGCGGGCCCTGCGTGGCTTCGGGTACAGCCACCCTCCGCCGTGGACGCTCGCGCCGACGTCCTCGCAGCACTGGAAGGTCCCGATTCCCGTGTCCCAAAGTGCCTGGACGAGCGGGACCATCCGGCAGTCGATCTGGACGTGTTCACCAGTCGGTGTGGTGAGTGTCTCGACAGCATGCACTTGAACGGCCTTGGGTGCTTCTGAGGCTTGGCTGTCATGCCGACTCATTCGAGGACTCCTCGGTATGACGCCCAGCGCCGCACATCAGCCAAGTAGGGGCCGATCCACTCGGCCGAGACCATCTCGTGGCGGCGGGTCCACACGGCGGTGTGCAGCCGGGCGTACTGGTCGATGGAGGTGGGATCTGCCTCCCGCCAGGCGGGGAACTGGTGCAGCCACTTCTCGGCCGAAGCGGGAGTGTGCCCAGCCGACAGCAACCAGGGGATCATCTGCCCCATCTCGACCCATGGGGCTCCGTGACTGACGAAGGCCCAATCCACGAAGTAGACCGCGTCTTCAGGGGTGATGAGGACGTTCTTGGCGTTGATGTCGGTGTGCAGCAACGCCTGCCCCGACATCGGGGATGCATCCCCGCCGATGCCGTGCCAGCGCATGGTGACGGGACGGTCCACCACGGCGGGCGGGGACGTCTTCTGGAGGAGATGTACCGCTTTGGCGACCAGGTCCAAGTCACAGGAACCGGGGGAGTAGTCCGGGTGACGGCCCGGTATGTGCTCGAACACGAGCACGAGCCACCCCTCGACCTCCGTGCTCCGCAGAAGCCGAGGGGCGAACTCGTTGACGAAGGGGTTGACCTTCGCCTCCCACCGAAGCGACGTGACCTCCGGGCCGTCCTTCTCCGGGAGCTTGCGCGCCGCCTTGACGAACACGGTTCCATGTTCGCCGATCACCGTTGAGGCGATGTCGGCGTGGTTGCCGGAGTCGGCGGGACGGATGTCCTTGATCTGCCCGTATTGGTTGGTAATGGCCTCTCGTTCTGAGGCGGGCAGGTCGTCCCAGTCGCTTCGCGTCATGTTCCCTACAACCTGGTGAGGCGGCCCTGGCAGATGTCCGAGCAGCAGCTCGTTCCCGACTCCCAGAAGCGGTCGTCCACCGGCCATCCGTAGTGGCGCATCGCCCGGACGGTGATGGCGACCGATCGGCCGCTGGTGATGGATGAGTTGCTGACCGGGACGTGGTCGATGAACCGGTCACCCGTCAGCTTCTTGCAGAATTCCCGGTAGTCCGCGGTCAGGTCCAGGAAAGCGTGCAAGGCGTCGTCGATTTCCTTCGACGGAGTGAGGTGGTTGAACTCCTCCGCGTCCCGCACGATGCCTTCGGGCGGGCTGGACGGGTTGTACTCGGCGGTTGCCGCGAGGAAGCAGAGCATCTGCTCCACCATTGACTCGGCGTAGAAGCGGGCGACGTACAGGTACTCGTCCCGAAGACGCCCGACGAGCCGGTCGAACAGGTCGGGGGAGATCAGCTCCCGGGGGTCGCGGGCCGGGGCCTGGACTGTGAGTGTCATACGACTTCTTCTCCGGATCTTGAAGGGAGGGGCTCGTCTCATGGCTTTGAGCGGTCGATAGACCACCTGCTCTCTTCTTTCGGATTGGACAACGGATCTCCAGGGCGCCTTTCGTGTCGGCCCCGCGCCTTACGTGCGCGGCCGACCGCCCATGGGTAGAGCAGGAGGCCCGTTATGAGACCGGAGAGGACCGATACCGTGACGGCGATCAGGATGGGCCAGACCAGCGGCCAGAGATCAGGAGTCATGCCGAAACCGCCAGTTCCGCCCCGATGACCTTCCGGTTGTCGTCCTCCCAGTGCATCCACCACTGGGCGCACAGTTCGGCGACCAAGGGAAGTCCCCGACCGCCTTCGGAACGGTCCGACAGCGGGATGAGAACGGCCGGTTCCGAGATGCCGTCGCGGACCTCGATGATCGGGCGGCAGCCGTCCAGATGGCAGCGGAAGAGGATGTCCTGGGTGACCCCGTACTTCTCGGAGGCGAGTACGGAGTTGGTCACCAGCTCGGAGGCGACGAGGCGGGGAACGTAGTCGTCCCCCAGCCCCCAGTGGTCCCAGGCCACGGCGACTAGATCCCGGGCGAGCTTCACCGACTCGCGAACGGGTTTCAGAGTGAGGGCGAAGTCGTCTTTGCGGGGATTCGAGTGGCTCTGGGGGTGCATCGTACTTCCGAATTCGTTGGGTTCTCGTGTTCTCTGACACACATCGTCAACCTCCGGGCTACTCTCAGCCAGAGAACCGCGCCTACACATGCCCCCCGACGCCTACAGTCCGCTGTAGGTAGGCCCGAAAGGTTCACAGATGCCGGATATTGACCCCATGGCATCCGCTCTCGACTTCTACCTGTTCCACATGAAGCGCTTTCGGGAAGGCAGAAGCCTTTCCCAAGAGGCCCTCGGTGCCAAGGTCGATTACACGGGCAAGTTCATCGGGCTCGTGGAGACCAAGAGGCGCCGCCCGAACATGAAGCTCTCCACCGCAATGGACGAGCTGTTCCAGATACCGAAGTTCTTCGAGGCGATGCTCCCCCGCATCGCCGAGGAGGCCGGTCTGCCTCCCGGCTTCTGGGAGTACGTCGAGGAGGAGGCCCGAGCCTCCCAAATCCGGATCTACGGGCAGTTCGTCATCCCTGGAGTTCTTCAGACACCGGAGTACGCACGCGAGGTCATGCGTGCGGGCAAAAAGCAGGAGCACCTGGAGGAACTTGTCCAGACCCGTATGGGCCGTAAGGAGATCTTCGACAGGGAAGACCCGCCGAACGTCATCGTCGCCTTGGAGGAAGGCGTCCTCCGGAAGGTCGCAGGGTCTCGAGAGATCACTCGAGCGCAGCTTGAGCAGCTCCTGAAGTACTGCAACGAGCCCAACTTCGCCATCTACGTGCTTGGGCACTCCGCACAGGTGTTCCCCGAAGGGTCCTTCACCGTCCTATCCTTCGAAACCGACCCTGACATGGGCTACGAGGAGTCCGTAGGGGGGAGAGGTCGGCTGATCGAGCCGGGACCGCAGGTGACGGAGTTTGCAGTAGGGTTCGAGCTGATCAGGGAAAAGGCCCTACCTGCGGCAGAATCGGAAGCTCTGATCCGCGAAGTACTGGAGACGATGTGAACGAGAGCAGCAAGACCGCTCCCCAGTGGCGTAAGAGCAGCTACAGCGGTGGAGACTCCGGTCAGTGCGTCGAGTTGGCCTCGCTGGACGGCTCTGTCGGCATCCGGGACAGCAAGAACCCCCACACCCCCCACCTCGCCGTCGGCCGGGAGGCGCTGTCGGGCCTTCTCGGCCGTATCAAGGCCGGGGAACTGGACTTCTAGGGCCCGGTCCACGGCCCGTTCGGCCCGGCTCATCCAGCTCGGCGAGACACTCGGCCGGACTTCCGGCCGAGTGTTTTGCGTGCCGGGGTACTGCCCCGCTCTGCTGCGAGGGGGCGGGCCGTCCGTCGGCTCGGGGCGGTGGTTAGTGTGCGTTCATGTTCGCTGTCACGGCTACGCAGATCGACGCAGACAATCCGCTGAACGGGCTGACCGCGGGGGAGATGCCCGAACCCGACGTACCGGACGGCTGGACGACCGTCACGGTGAAGGCCGCCGCGCTCAACCACCACGACCTCTGGTCGCTCAAGGGCGTCGGCCTGCCCGCCGACAAGCTCCCCATGATCCTCGGCTGCGACGCCGCCGGGGTGGACGAGGACGGCAACGAGGTCATCGTCCACTCGGTGATCGGCGACCCCGCGCGGGGCGGCGGGGACGAGACCCTCGACCCGAAGCGGTCGCTGCTGTCGGAGAACCATCCCGGGGCCCTGGCCGAGAAGGTCGCGGTGCCGCGCCGCAACCTCGTGCCGAAGCCTGCGGAGCTGTCGTTCGCGCAGGCCGCCTGCCTGCCGACCGCGTGGCTCACCGCCTACCGGATGCTGTTCGACAAGGCCGGGCTGCAGCCGGGGTCGTCGATCCTGGTGCAGGGCGCGGGCGGCGGCGTCGCGACCGCGGCGATCGCGCTGGCGTCGGCCGCGGGCTTCCGCGTCTACGCGACCAGCCGCAGCGAGGCCAAGCGCAAGCGGGCGCAGGAACTCGGCGCGGACGCGGCGCTGGAGACGGGCGCGCGGCTTCCCGAGCGGGTGGACGCCGTCATCGAGACCGTCGGGCAGGCGACGTGGTCGCACTCGCTGAAGTCGCTGCGGCCGGGCGGCCGGATCGTGGTGTCGGGCGCCACCAGCGGCCAGGTGCCGCCGGCGGAGCTGAACCGCGTGTTCTTCCTGCAGCTTCAGGTGATCGGTTCCACCATGGGCACCCGCGACCAGCTGGAGCGGCTGGCGCGTTTCCTGGTCAAGACGGAGACCAAGCCGCTGATCGACCGGACGCTGCCGCTGAGCAGAGCCCGCGAGGGGTTCGAGGCGATGGCCGGGGGCGACCTCTTCGGAAAGATCGTCTTCACGCCCTGAGGCGCGGCTGCCGACCGGGTGCGGGCCGCGGCCGGGGACGCCCCGGTCACGGCTTGCCCTGGTCGCCCTCGTCGTCCCGGTCCCGCTGGAGGACCTCTTCCTTCAGGCGGGCGCGGGCCTCGTCCAGGACCGCCTGCACCGCCGACAGGCCGCGCTCGGCCTCGTCCATGACCGCCTGGACGGCGGCCAGGCCGTCCTCGTCCAGCCGGGTGTTCCTCGCCGTCCTGCCGACGTCCTCGACGAACTTGCTGAGCACGCGCTCCAGCTTCAGGCGCGCGACGTCCTCGCGGGCGCCGGTCGCCGTCTTCCACGCGTCGTCCCAGTTCTGCCGCCACTCCGCCTTCCACGCCTGCTTCTGCTCGCGCCAGTGCTCCTTCTGGCGCTTCCACTCGTCCTTCTGGCGCTCGGCGGTCTCCTTCCACGCGTCCTTGGACGTGGTCCCGCCCTGGTCGCGCATCGTCCGGGCGGCCTGGGTGAGCTCCTCGCGCAGGCTCCGGACGGTCTGCCGGACGTCCTCCTGGACGCCCCGCGCGAACTCCTGCGCCGAGGCGGAGATCTCCTCCTCCAACTCGGCCAGCTCGCCCATCCGGTGCTCCAGCTCCTCGCGGCCCTTGTCGGTCAGCGAGTACACCTTCTTGCCCTTGGCCACCTCGTGGGTGACCAGGCCCTCGGCCTCCAGCCGGGCCAGCCGGGGGTAGATCGTGCCGGGGGAGGGGGAGTAGACCCCGAGGAACCGGTCCTGCAGGTGCCGGATCACCTCGTAGCCGTGCCGCGGGCTCTCCTCCAGAAGCTTGAGCAGGTACAGCCGCAGGCGACCGTGGCCGAAGACGGGGCTCACGTTGAGTCCTTCCGGGGGGTGGTGATGTCCGGCTCGTCGTCGCGGCCGAGGAGGGTGATCGGGCCGGAGACCGTGTTGACCGTGAGCCGTCCCGAACCGTCGCCGATCTTGCCGGCGACGCTGCGCGCCACGGGCCGCTCCTGCCGGCCGAGTTCGGGGAACGACGTGTCGATGCGCCCGGCGGCCGAGTTCAGCGTGACCTCGGCGCCGGCGGATTCGGGGATGCGCAGGGCGACCTCGCCGGAGACCGTGTTGACGTCGACCCTGCCGTCGCCGACCAGGTCGACGTCGGCGGCGATGCGCCCGCTGACCGCCCGGGCGGTCAGGTGGTCGATGGACCCGCCGGCGAGGGACAGGTCGCCGGACACGGACGTGAACGACACCGTCCCCTCCAGGCCCTGCGCCTCGATCGCGCCGGAGACGGTGTTGGCGTCGATCGCGCCCGCCACCTCGTCGAGCGTGACGTCGCCCGAGGCGCTCTTGATGGACGTGCGGGCCGTCATCCCGGTCACGACCGCGTCCGCGGACACGAGGTTCAGCGTGAGCGGGCAGTCGTGCGGGACGGTCACCGTGATGGACGCGCGGCATCTCTGCGTGCGCAGCCAGGTCAGCACGCCCTCCCACAGCTTCTCGTGGGTGATCGTCAGCATGCCCGCCTCATGGGTGATCACGAGTGGCGGGCCCTCGACGTCGCCGATCATGACGGACGGCCGCTCGTCGGAGGCGAGCACCGAGATGTCGCCCGCGATCAGCGTCGCCCGCAGCGCGACGGCGCCGTCGAAGTCGAGGGTGGTCGGTTCGTCGATCGTCCAGCGCGACATCGGGGTATGCCCTTCGTCCGAGCGTCCTGTGACCAGTAAACACGATATGTCGCGTCAGCGGAAAGTCAAGATGTATCGCGTTTGGGCGGTGAACGGATCAGTCCTCGTCCTCGTCGTCCAGGCGCGCCAGCCAGGTGGCGAGCCGGTCGACGGGCGTCTCGAACTCGGGGTTGAGGTCGACGAACTCGCGCAGCCGCTCGGCCAGCCACGCCAGGCCGACCTGCTCCTCGCCTCGCCGCTCCGTCAGCTCCTCGATGCCCCGGTCGGTGAAGTACATGGCCTGATCCACTTTCTGCGCGTTCCGATTCCTGCGGCGCCGCCACGCCGACGCCGAGGGCCCCGGCGCGGTGCACCGGAGCCCTCGCGTCCTGCGTCTGCCCTGCTCTGCCCGTACTACTGCTTCTGCTCGCCGAACAGCCTGGCGAGGAGCGCCTCCTGCTCCGCCTGGTGCAGCTTCGCCGAGCCCACCGCGGGGGACGAGGACGCCGGGCGCGACACCCGCGACATCTTCAGACCCTCGAGGTGGTGCGCCAGCTTCAGGGCCATGAACGGCCAGGCGCCCATGTTGGCGGGCTCGTCCTGCACCCAGACGATCTCGGCGTCCGCCGGGTACTTCGCCAGCTCGGCCCTGATCTCGTCCACCGGCGGCGGGTACAGCCGCTCGACCCGGACGACCGCGGTGTCGTTCGCGCCCGCGGCCTCCCGGGACTTCACCACCTCGTAGTAGATCTTGCCGGTGGTGAGCAGCACCCGCCGCACCCCCGCCGGGTCGATCGCCGGGTCGCTCTCCGGGATCACCGGCTGGAACGCGCCGCCGGTGATGTCGGAGACCCGGGACGCGGCCGCCTTCAGCCGCAGCAGGTACTTCGGCGTGAACACCACCAGCGGCTTGTTGCGGCCCGACAGCACCTGCCAGCGCAGCAGATGGAAGTAGTTCGCCGAGGTCGTCGGGTACACGACCGTCATGTTGTCCTGCGCGCACAGCTGCAGGAAGCGCTCGATCCGCGCGGACGAGTGGTCGGGCCCCTGGCCCTCGTAGCCGTGCGGCAGCAGCAGCACGACGCCGGAGTGCTGGCCCCACTTCTGCTCGCCGGACGAGATGTACTCGTCCACGATGCTCTGGGCGCCGTTGGCGAAGTCGCCGAACTGCGCCTCCCACGCGACCAGCGCGTCCGGCCGGGTCATGGAGTAGCCGTACTCGAAGCCCATCGCCGCGTACTCGCTCAGCAGCGAGTCGTGGACGTAGAACTTCGACACGCCCTGCCCGAACTGCTTCAGCGGGGTGTACTCCTCGCCCGTCTTGCGGTCGACCAGGACGGCGTGCCGCTGGCCGAACGTCCCGCGCCGGGTGTCCTGCCCGACGAGCCGCACGGGGCGGCCGTCGATCAGCAGCGAGCCCATCGCCAGCAGCTCGCCGGTCGCCCAGTCGATCGCGTCGTCCTCGATCATCTGGGCGCGGCGCTGCAGGATCGGCTGGAGCCGCGGGTGCGGGGTGAAGCCCTCCGGCAGGCTGACCTGCGTCTCGATGATCCGCTTGACGGTCTCCTCCGAGATCGCGGTCCCGGCCTTGCCATGGTCGATCGGGATGCGTTCCTCTTCGTCCGGCTTGACGACCGAGCCCGGCTCCTGCGGCCGCTTCACGGCCTCGCGGGTCTCGGTGAAGGCCCGCTCGAGCTGCTCCTGGTAGTCGCGCAGCGCCTGCTCGGCCTCCTCGACCGTGATGTCGCCGCGGCCGATCAGCGCCTCGGTGTACAGCTTGCGCACCGACCGCTTCGCGTCGATCAGGTCGTACATCAGCGGCTGGGTGAACGAGGGGTTCTCGCCCTCGTTGTGGCCCCGGCGCCGGTAGCAGACCATGTCGATGACGACGTCCTTCTTGAACGTCTGCCGGTACTCGAACGCGAGCTGAGCCACCCGCGCGCACGCCTCCGGGTCGTCGCCGTTGACGTGGAAGATCGGCGCCTGGATCATCCGGGCCACGTCCGTGGAGTACACGCTGGAGCGCGAGTACTCGGGCGCGGTCGTGAAGCCCACCTGGTTGTTGATGATTACGTGCACGGTGCCGCCGGTGCGGTAGCCGCGCAGCTGGGACAGGTTCAGCGTCTCGGCCACCACGCCCTGCCCGGCGAACGCGGCGTCGCCGTGGATCAGCACGGGCAGCACGCTGAAGCCGGCCTCGCCGACGTCCAGGAGGTCCTGCTTGGCGCGGACCACGCCCTCCAGCACCGGGTCGACCGTCTCCAGATGGGACGGGTTGGCGACCAGCTCACAGTGGATCTTGGAGCCGTCGTCGGCGACGAAGTCCCCGGACGCGCCGAGGTGGTACTTCACGTCGCCGGAGCCCTGCGCGCTGCGCGGGTCGAGGTTGCCCTCGAACTCGCCGAAGATCTGCCCGTAGGACTTGCCGACGATGTTCGCGAGGACGTTCAGCCGGCCGCGGTGCGCCATGCCGATGACGACCTCGTCCAGGCTGGCCTTCGCCGACGCGGAGATCACCGCGTCCAGCAGCGGGATGACCGACTCGCCGCCCTCCAGCGAGAACCGCTTCTGCCCGACGAACTTCGTCTGCAGGAACGTCTCGAAGGCCTCGGCGCTGTTCAGGCGGCGCAGCACGTGCAGCTGCTCCTCGCGCGACGGCTTGTCGTGCGGGACCTCCACGCGCTCCTGGATCCAGGCCCGCTCCTCCGGGTCCTGCATGTGCATGTACTCGATGCCGACCGTCCGGCAGTAGGCCATGCGCAGGACGCCGAGGATGTCGCGCAGCTTCATCGTCGGCTTGCCGCCGAACCCGCCGGTCGCGAACTCGCGCTCCAGGTCCCACAGGGTGAGGCCGTGCTTGAGGATGTCGAGGTCGGGGTGGCGGCGCTGCTTGTACTCCAGCGGGTCGGTGTCGGCCATCAGGTGGCCGCGGACCCGGTAGGCGTGGATCAGCTCGTGGACGCGGGCGACCTTGGCGACGTCGTCCTCGTGCGTCGCGGAGATGTCCTTGACCCAGCGCACCGGCTCGTACGGGATGCGCAGCGCCTCGAAGATCTCGTCGTAGAAGCCGTCCGCGCCGAGCAGCAGCTCGTGGATGCGGCGCAGGAAGTCGCCGGACTGCGCGCCCTGGATGATGCGGTGGTCGTAGGTGGAGGTCAGCGTCATCGTCTTGCTGATCCCCATGCGCGACAGCGTCTCGCCGGACGCGCCCGCGAACTCCGCCGGGTACTCCATCGCGCCCACGCCGATGATCGTCCCCTGGCCCTGCATCAGCCGCGGCACCGAGTGCACGGTCCCGATCGTTCCCGGGTTCGTCAGGCTGATCGTCGTGCCCTGGAAGTCCTCGATGGTGAGCTTGTTGTTGCGCGCCTTGCGGACGACCTCCTCGTAGGCGGCCCAGAACTGGCGGAAGTCGAGCGTCTCGGCGGCCTTGATGCTCGGCACCACCAGCTGCCGCGACCCGTCGCTCTTCTGCAGGTCGATCGCCAGCCCGAAGTTGACGTGCTCCGGCCGGATCTGCACCGGCTTGCCGTCCACCTCGGTGAACGCGGTGTTCATCTCCGGCATCGCGGCGAGCGCCTTGACGATCGCGTACCCGATCAGGTGGGTGAACGACACCTTGCCGCCGCGGCCGCGCTTGAGGTGGTTGTTGATGACGATGCGGTTGTCGATCAGCAACTTGGCCGGGACGGTGCGCACGCTCGTCGCGGTCGGAACCGCGAGGCTGGCCTCCATGTTGGTGGCCGTCCGGGCCGCGGCGCCGCGCAACCTGATCTCCTCCGCGCCCTCCGGCACGGGCGGCGGGACCGGCTTGCCCGCGGCCGGCTTCCCGGTGCCCGGCTTCTCCGCCTTCGGGGAGGGCTTGGCCTTGGGAGGCCCGACCGGCTGCTGCGGTGTCGGCGGAGCGGCCGCCGTGCCGTTGCCGGCCTTCGGGGCCGTGGTCCCGGCGGGCGCCTGGGGCGCCCCCGGGGAGGCGGGGGTCACGGACCCGGCCCGGCTGTCCGGCTGGTAGTCCGCGAAGAAGTTCCACCAGGCCTCGTCAACCGAGTTCGGATCCTCGAGGTACTTCTGGTACAGCTCGTCGACCAGCCACTCGTTGGCACCGAAGTCTGTCATCGTTGGGTCGGCACTAGTTTGCGACGACTCTGTCGACACGGCGGAGATCGCCCTCTTCCGCAGCTCGCAGGTAATTTCTTAGACTCAACAAGGCTACTCGTTCTTGCTCTTGTCACATGCCAGCACGGTGAGACGCCGCCCACGCGCCGCCCCAGTATGGCTCAACCTGCCGAAGCCAGGACCGTGGCTTCGGCAGTGTTCGCCGGCCTGATCAGTGGTTGTGGGGGGCGACGGTCGGGCCCTCGCTGGCCTGGACCAGGACGAATCCCTGGCCCTGGTAGGCGAGCTGCATGGCTTCGCCGCTGCCCCGGCCGATCAGGGCGGCGGCCTTGAAGGTCCGGTTGACGCCGACCTGGAGGCTGGTGCTCCAGGCGACGGCGGACTGGCCGTCGGCGAAGGTGGGGGCGCGGCCGCAGTCGAGCATGACCGGGGTGCCGTGGGTGGTGAGGGCGACGAAGCCGGTGCCGGTGAGGGTGGTGTTGAACAGGCCGCCCGCGGCGATGCCCGCGCCCTGAACCTTCTGGATGTCGGACTGCAGGTGGGCGTCGTAGGCGAGGATGTTGGCGCCGTTGACGGTGAGCCCCTCGTTCTCCAGGTAGAAGAGGTGGATGTCGTCGGCGTCGTTGGCGACGAACAGCAGGCCCTGGCCCTTGACCCGCATCGTCGGGACGCCCTCGCCGGTCAGGGCCTTCTTCATGAACTTGCCGATGCCGCCGGAGCCCTCGTAGTCGAATTCCATCTGGCCCTGGAAGGCCACCATGGACCCCTGCCGGGCCAGGACGTCGCCGTTGAGGTGGATCCGGAGCATCTTGGAGTTCTGGAGTGCGAAGTGGCCGGGGAGCTGCTGCCCCTGGTCCATGTTTCCGAAGAACTGGCTGCGCATGGTCGGGTCGTGCCTCTCGTGGTGATTGCTAGAGGTTCGCCAGCATAACGAGAGTGACGAGGTCAGCGGTTCCGGCCATGGGGGGCGGACCAGTCGATGAGGGGGCCCATGGGGACGATCCCGGACGGGTTGATGTGGGGGTGGGTCACGTAGTAGTGGCGCTTGATGTGATCGAAGTTCGTGGTCTCGCCGAACGCCGGGATCGCGTACAGGTCACGGGCGTAGCCCCAGAGGGCGGGGTAGTCCGTCACGCGACGCAGGTTGCACTTGAAGTGCGAGTAGTAGACGGCGTCGAAGCGCGCGAGCGTCGGGTAGAGCCGGACGTCGGCCTCGGTGATCTCGTCGCCGAACAGGTAGCGGCTGCCGGAGAGGCGCTCTTCGAGCCGGTCGAGGGTGGCGAAGAGGGCGCCGGCGGCTTCCTCGTAGGCGTCCTGGGAGGTCGCGAACCCGGCCTTGTAGACGCCGTTGTTGACGGTCGTGTAGACGAGCTCGTTCAGCTCGTCGATCCCGGGGCGCAGCGCCTCCGGGTACAGGTCGGGCGCGCCCGCCCGGTGGTGCGCGGTGAACTCCGTCTCCATCATCGTGGTGATGGCCGGGAAGTCGTTGGTGACCAGGCGCTCCGTCTCGGTGTCCCAGACGCACGGGACGGTGTAGCGGCCCTCGAAGGAGGGGTCGGTCCCGAGGTACAGCTCGGAGAGGAACTCCGCGCCGGTGACCGGGTCGCGGCCGGGGAGGCGCCAGCCCCGCTCGTCGCGGATCGGGTCGACGACGGCGACGCTGATCGCGTCCTCCAGTCCGAGCAGCCGCCGCACGATGAGGCTGCGGTGCGCCCACGGGCACGCGTAGGAGACGAACAGCCGGTAGCGGCCGGGCTCGGCGGGCAGGCCGCTCGACCCGTCGGCGGTGATCCGCTCGGTGAACCGGTTCGGCTGCCGGACGAACCGGCCCCCCTCGACCTCCTGGACGCTCATTCCGCACTCCTCCCGACGCCGATGGGGTGGTCCCGCAGCCCACGATATCCGCCGGTGCCCGGCCCGGGACGTCCCCGGGGTGGTGGCGGACGCTCAGATCCGCATGCGGCCGCGGACCATGGGGAGGTCGAGGGCGGTGCGGATGCCCGGCTCGGCGGCGCAGACGACCGGGATCGAGTTGAGGGCGTGCGAGGCTGCGGCGGAGATCGCGTCGGTCACCCACGCGTCGTCGGTCCCCAGCGTGAGCGAGGGCCGGCCGTCCACGCGGAGCGAGTACCCGGGGCTGCCCCACTCGTCGCCCGTCCGCGCGGCGTCGGCCTTGTGCACGACCTCAAGGGTGATCACGGGCCGTCCGGCGGCGAGCCCGCTGAACGTCCAGCGGGCCTCCGCGACCGTGCCGCGCGGGACCGGGCCGGCGGCGGTGGCGAGGTCGGTGCGTGCGAGCCGGTGCTCCGCGTCCACGTCGATCTCGTCCAGGTCGACGCCGAGGCCGGCCGCGACCAGGTGCAGGCTCTCGGAGAACACCGCGCGCATCGCGGTCCGGGCGGGGCGGAGCGCGCGCAGGTACGCCTCCTCGTCCTTCCCGAAGCCGAGCATGTGGTGGATCATCCGCCAGGACGGGTGCGGGGCGAAGTCGGTGACCTCGCGGACGTAGACGTGGGTGATCCGCCGCGACAGCCGCGCCAGCATGAGCGGCATGAGGTCGGCCATGAAACCGCCGCTGATCCCGCTGCCGTGCACCGAGGCGCCGCCGCGCTTGCACGCCTGTTCCAGCTCGTTCACGTACTGCGGGCCGTGCGCCTGCGGGTAGACGAAGCCGTTCACGGAGACGACGTTCTTGCCGGAGGACAGCAGCGCGCAGACCGTCTCGAGTTCGGTGGACCGGTCGGGCGCCGGGCTCGGGGCGTAGACGACGCAGTCGGCGTCCAGGTCGAGGATGTCCGCCATGTCGCCGGTCGCGGTGACGCCGGCGCGGTCGCGCCCGGCGAGGACTCCGGCGTCGACGCCGTCCTTGGCCGCGGTGTGGACCCAGGCGCCGGCCAGCTCCATGTCGTCCCGGTCGAGGACGCCGCGGATCACGCTGCGGCCGACCGCGCCCGTCGCCCACTGCACGACGCGGTACGGGCGGGTGCTGGACGTGAACGCGTCGGCAGGGCTCATCGAGACGGGACCTCCGTTGCTCCTCGGCACAGGAGGTTACGCCGTCCGCTCCGGCGAAAAGGGCATTCAGCGCAACTTTCCCCCTTGCCTCATCGTACGCAGGACTGCCCTGGCGTCCAGGAGGGAAGGAAGTCCGGGGGCCGCGGCCGAGCGGGATTCGGTTCAGTGGTACCACTGTGTATCCCCCTGGGTGATGACCCGGGGAGCGTAGTCGGTGCGATGTGAGGAGACAGGGATGTCGGAACTGCGCTACGACGGCCGCGTCGCGGTCGTGACCGGAGCGGGCCACGGCCTCGGCCGCCAGCACGCGCTGGAGCTCGCCGCACGCGGCGCCAAGGTCGTCGTCAACGACCTCGGCGGCGACCGGTCCGGTGCCGGCGCCTCCGCCGGCCCCGCGCAGGATGTCGTGGACGAGATCAAGAAGAACGGCGGCGAGGCCGTCGCCAATCCCGACAACGTCGCGACCTCCGAGGGCGCGCAGGCGATCGTCCAGGGCGCGCTGGACGCGTTCGGCAAGGTCGACATCGTCATCAACAACGCGGGCATCCTGCGCGACAAGTCGTTCAAGAACATGACCCCGGAGGAGTTCGACTCGGTCATCGCCGTCCACCTGCGCGGCTCGTTCCTCGTCTCCAGCGCCGCGTGGCCCCACCTGCGCGAGGGCGGCTACGGCCGGATCGTCAACACCTCGTCCCCGGCGGGCCTGTTCGGCAACTTCGGGCAGGTGAACTACTCCACGGCCAAGATGGGGCTCGTCGGGTTCACCAAGACCCTCGCCCAGGAGGGCGCCAAGTACAACATCAAGGCCAACGCGATCGCGCCGGTGGCCTGGACCCGCATGACCGAGGACCTGCTGCCCGCCGACTTCGCGGACAAGCTCGGCGTCGACCAGGTCACGCCCCTGGTCGCCTACCTCGTCCACGAGGGCAACGAGGACTCCGGCGAGGTCTACACGGTCGGCGGCGGCCGCATCGCGAAGATCTTCGTTGCGGAGGGCCCCGGCTACGGGCAGAAGACGACGCTGTCGGTGGAGGACGTGCGCGACAACTGGGCGGCCATCAACGCGGCCGAGCCGATGACCGTGTTCAGGAACGTGGGCGAGCAGATGGGCCCGCTCATCCAGCAGCTCGGCTCCTGAGCCGTTGGCCGGGATCAAGCTCGACCGGCGGGACGGGGTCCTCACCATCACCCTGTCCCGCCCTGAGCGTCTGAACGCCGTCGACGGCGCGCTGACCGAGGAGATGCTCGACGTCCTGCACGAGCTGGCGCGCGACCCCGGCACCCAGGTCGTGGTCCTCACCGGCGAGGGGCGCGGGTTCTGCTCGGGCATGGACATCCAGGGCGGAGACCCGGGCGAGAAGAGCGCGGAGGGGCGCGCCCAGCGGCTCTACCGGGGCATCGCCCGCGGCGGCGAGGTCACCGCGCGGCTGCGGGAGATCCCGCAGCCGGTGATCGCGGCGCTGCGCGGCCCGGTCGCCGGGATGGGCGTCTCCTGGGCGCTGGCCTGCGACATGCGGGTCGCCGACCCGACGACCCGGTTCGTGGTGCCGTTCGTGGACCTCGGCCTGTCCGCCGGGGACTGCGGCCTGTCCTGGCTGCTGCCCCGCCTCGTCGGCCCGGCCAGGGCCGCGGAGATCTCCTACCGGGGACGGCGCCTGGACGTGAACCGCGCCGACGCCCTCGGCCTCATCACCGAGATCTCCGCCGAGGGCGCCGACCTGGAGGCGGCCCAGGCCCTCGCCGACGAACTGCTCACCAAGTCCCCCTACGGACTGCGCCGGACGAAGGAGCTGCTCAACGCGTCCCTGGACGCGCCCGGACTGCGGCGCCAGCTCCAGGCGGAGACCGCCGCCCAGGCCCTCGCGTTCTTCACCGAGGATCTGGCCGAAGGCATGACCGCCACGATGGAGAAGCGACCCCCCAAGTTCGGCAACCGCTGAACCGCCTCCGGTCCGAGTGGCCCGGGGGTCAGCCTCCGGGCTACTCGGACAGGGCCAGGCTACTCGGACAGGGCCAGGGAGAGGGCCTCCACGTAGCGGAGCGCGGCCAGTCTGGCCAGGGCCGGATGGGCGCCCAGCGGGGCGGCGTGGGCGGAGCCGACGGCGGCCGCGGCGGGCGCGGTCAGGTTCGCCTCCGGCTCGGAGCCGATCAGGTGGGGCGCGACCGCGATGGACGTGGCGCCCGCGGCGCGCAGCTGCTCCGCCGCGGCCTTGACGGACGCCTCGTCGTTCAGCGAGGCGGTGAAGACCGGGGCCGCCAGCCGGGAGGCGAGCAGCACGCCGGTGACCTCGGCCTGGCGCACGGCCGCGGCGTCCCCCGGGGTGGCCACGATGACGCCGGACGCGGCGGTCACCATCGTCATCAGCCTGATCCGGTCGGCGCGGGCGAGGCCGGCGTCGGCGAGCCGGTCGTGCAGCGCCTCGGCGATGAGCGGGTGCGGGCCGAGCGGCTCGGCGGCGACGGCGTGCGCCGGGGTGGCCGCCACCGCGGCCCTGACGGCCGTGTCCAGGGCCGGGTCGGGCCCGGTGGACAGCGGGACGACCACGGCCGCCAGCTCGTCCTCCTCGCGGCGCAGCCCGGCCAGGACCGCGTGCAGGCCCGCCTCGTCGCCCTCCAGGTGGCCGATGTGGGCGGGCTGGCCGGTGTGCTCCAGCTCGACGAGCCTGGCGAGCTCGGTGGCGATCTCGGTGCCGGCGTGCCGGGCGGGGCCGGGGACGGCCAGGACCAGCGTGGGGGATCCGGGGGGCAGCAGGAAGGATTCGTCGCCGCGGTGCCGGCCGCCGCGCGGTGTGCGGCGCCGTCGCGACGGCAGTGCCTCGGATGCCTGGCTTTCGGGACTCACGGCGGGCATCGTAACGCCCTGCGGCCGGGGAGCCGGAAACCCGTCCCGGCCGGCCGTGTCCGGCGGCCCGGTGCGGGCGCCCTCGTTCCGGCCCTCGTTGCCTGTATGGATCGTGGATCTCCTTCCCGTGCCGGCCGCGACGCGAGCGGTGGGTGAAGCAGCACAGTATGGCGCATCCGGCCCGCGGCGACAGGGGGAAATGAAGCAAATTGTCCGAATTTGCCCGCTATCTCTTTGTCGCGGTTCGGTCTCTCCAGTGCGGTCCGGTGCTTAGCCGCAGGTGGCAAGGAATGGCCGCAATACGTACGAAAGGCTCCAAAGGGGTTGCGGTTCGGTCGTCGCCCGCCTTTATGATCCAGGGACCCTCCGCGCCGGAACGTTCTGAGGTCTCATGGAACCCGTTTCATCCAGGGGGGACGCCCCCCAGGACCCCACGGCGAAGAACGGCCGGCGCCGCCGGCGGTTCCGCCGTGCGGACGGGCGGTCCGGCGGCCGGCGCCCGCGCCCCGTCCGGACGCGCTCGATCCGGACGAAGGTCGCCGCGCTGCTGCTGGTGCCGCTGCTGTCCCTCGTCGTGCTGTGGGGGTACGCCGCCAACGTCACCGGCCGGGACGCGCTCGCCCAGCGCAACTACCACACGCTCGACCGCAAGTTCGCGCCGAGCGGGCAGGGCGTCCTGGTGGAGCTGGGCAAGGAGCGCCAGGCGTCCGCGGTGTTCCTCAGCACCCCGCGCGCGAAGGCGCCCGCCACGCCGAACTCGCTCGTCCTGCAGCGCGGCCGTGTGGACGACGCCGTCGCCCGCTTCCGCCGCGAGGCCACCTCGGCCGAGGCGCGCGACGCCACCACCGCCGCGATGGAGGAGCGCGTCGACGACGTCCTCACGTCGCTCGGCGGGCTCACCGGACTGCGGTCCGCGGTCGACGGCCGCTCCGTCGAGCGGCTGACCGCGATCCAGAACTACAGCACCATGGTCGACGACATGCACCGGCTGTACGACGGCCTCGTCGTCATCGACAACGCCGACCTGTACAACTGGACGCTGTCCACCCGGCACGCGGGCCGCGCCATGGAGCTGCTCCAGCGCGAGAACGCGCTGATCGCCTCGGCCCTCGTCACCGGCGGCCGGATGACCGCGGCGGAGCACCGGCTGTTCGTGGAGATGGTGGGCGAGCAGCGCTGGCAGTGGGTCAAGCAGCGCTCGCTGCTCGACCCGGAGGTCTACGCGACCGGGACCGCGCAGGTGTTCTCGTCCCCCGTCTACCAGGGCTTCAGGGGGATCGAGGACCGGATCGCCGACGCCGATCCGCGCACGCCGCTTCCCGTCCGGGGCGACGAGTGGCAGCGCGCCGCGCAGCAGCTCGTGTCCATGGTCAACACCATGGTGCTGAGCAACTCCCAGCGCGCGGGGGAGCGGGCCGACGAACTCGGCCGGGCCGCCTACATCCGGCTCGGCGCCGTCGGCGGGCTCGGCCTGCTGGCGGTCCTCGCCTCGGTGCTGCTGTCGCTGCGGTTCGGGCGCGGCTTCGTCCGCGAGCTCGTCGGGCTGCGCGGTTCTGCCGAGGAGCTGGCCGACCGCCGCCTGCCCGCCCTCGTCGACCGGCTGAGCCGCAACGAGGGCGTGGACGTCGGCGCGGAGACGCCGCCCCTGGACACCGGCCGCACCACCGAGGTCGCCCGGCTCGCCGAGTCGTTCTCCAAGGTGCAGCGCACCGCCGTCGACGCCGCCGTCGGCCAGGCCGAGCTGCGGGCCGGGGTCAGCCGCATCTTCCTCAACATCGCGCGCCGCAACCAGTCGCTCCTGCACCGCCAGCTCGCGATGCTGGACGCCCTGGAGAGCCGGGCGGAGCCCGACGACCTCGAGGACCTGTTCCGGATCGACCACCTCACCACCCGCATGCGGCGGCACGCGGAGAGCCTGATCATCCTGTCCGGCGCCACTCCGGGCCGCGGCTGGCGGCATCCGGTGCGCTTCGCCGACGTGCTGCGCGCCGCCGTCTCGGAGATCGAGGACTACACCCGCGTCACCGTCCTCACCGAGTCCGAGGACGGGCTGGTCGGCCCGGCCGTCACCGACGTCATCCACCTGCTGGCCGAGCTGCTGGACAACGCGGCGACGTTCTCCCCGCCCAACACCGAGGTGCGGCTGATGGCCGAGCGCGTCGGCGTCGGGTTCGCCATCGAGGTCGAGGACCGCGGCCTCGGCGTGAAGGCCGAGCGGCTCGACGAGGCCAACCGGCGGCTCGCCGAGCCGCCCGACTACGACCTGGTCGACACCGACCAGCTCGGGCTGTTCGTCGTCGCGCGGCTGGCCGCCCGGCACGACGTCACGGTGTCGCTCCAGCGGTCCCCGTACGGCGGCGTGACCGCGATCGTGCTGCTGCCGCACGAGCTGGTGGTGCCCGCCGAGCACATGGCGGCCGCCATGCTGCCGCCGGCGTCCGAGCCCGGCCTGGACGACGAGTCCGGTCCGGGTGAGCAGGGCCCGGGTGAGCACGTTCCGGGTGAGCACGGCCGGGACCGGCGCGGGGCGGGCGCGCCCGCGGCGGCCGGTGGCGGGGCGCCCGGCGACCGGGAGCCCGCGCTGGTGCCCGCGCCGCGGGGCGAGGCCGTCGTCCCGCTGCGCGAGACCGAGACGACCGGCCGGTTCGCCTCCCTGCCCGCGCGGGAGCCGCACCGGCGCCGGCGGGGCGCCGAGGGCGGCGCCGGGCGCCCGGAGGCCCCGCCCGCGCTGCCGCAGCTGGCCGGGCCCGCGGCGCCGTGGGGCCCGCCCGGGAGCGCCGCGCCCGGCGACCCGCCCGGCCCCGCGCCGAACCCCTGGTCGGACGAGGCCGTGCCGGTCGCCGAGCCCGCGCCGCCCGAGCCGTTCGGACCGGCCGGAGTGGACGTCGGCGAGGTCGTGGACGCGGACGAGGTCATCGACGCCGACGAGATCGTCGACGCGGACGTGGCCGAGGACCCCCACGAGGACTGGCAGCCCGCGGTCACCCGCGCGCAGCTTGCGGGAACCCACGCGGGGCTGCCGCGCCGCAAGCGGCAGGAGAGCCTGGCGCCGCAGCTGCGCAAGAGGCCCCCGCCGTCCCCGCCGCGCGTCAGCGAGGGCGCGTCCGGGGACATCGCACGCTCGCCGGAGGAGGCACGTTCGCTGATGGCATCGATACAGCAGGGCTGGCGGCGCGGACGCGCGACGGACGTGGGAGACCACGCCGGGGACACCAGGGGGGACAGCGTGGGGGACGAGGAGACGCGATGACGCACAACACCGCGACGGGCGAGCTGAACTGGCTGCTCAACGACTTCGCCGGACGGGTGGCGCCGGTGCGGCAGGCGGTGATCCTGTCCCGTGACGGCCTGGCGATCGCCGCGTCCACCGAACTCGGCCGCGAGGACGCCGAGCACCTGTCCGCGCTGGCGTCCGGCGTGCAGAGCCTCGCGCGCGGCGCGGGCCGGCACTTCGCCGGCGGGAACGTGCGCCAGACCATCATCGAGATGGACGCCCTGCTGCTGTTCGTGACGGCCGCCGGCGACGGCACCTGCCTCGCCGTGCTGGCCGAGGGGGAGGCCGACGCCGGCCTCGTCGCCTACGAGATGGCGGTACTGGTGAAGCGCGTCGGCCAGCACCTGGAGGCCGGCCCCAGGTTCGGAGGCGGGCACCCGGGTGAGGGCTTCGGGGCCGCCGGGGGGCCCGCGCAGCGGGGCCTGTGACCGATGGCGTCGTCGGCAGAGCGGTGGCTGGACCGGGAGGCCGGTCCGGTCGTGCGTCCGTACGCGCGGACCCGGGGACGGACCCGTCCGGAGGGCGAGGGCTTCGAGCTGATCGCGGTCGTCGCGGCCACCGGCGTCCCGCCGGGCGACCGGCTGCGCTACAGCCCCGACCACACGCGGGTCCTGCGCGGCTGCGCGCGTCCCGTCGCGGTCGTCGACCTGTCGGCCGACCTCGGCCTGCCGATCGGCGTCGTCCGGGTCCTGCTCGGCGACCTGCGGGACGAGGGCCTGGTCGCGGTCGTCGCCGCGGCGGAGTCCGCCGAGGGCAGCCGTCCCCCGAACGGAGTGCTGCGGGAGGTGCTCAATGGTCTACGCGCCCTCTGAGGGGCCGGGTGCGGGCGCCCGCCTCGTCACGACGAAGATCCTCATCGCCGGCGGGTTCGGCGCCGGGAAGACCACGATGGTCGGCTCGGTCAGCGAGATCCGGCCGCTGCACACCGAGGAGCCGCTGACCGACCGCGGCGTCGGGGTCGACGACGTGGCCGGCGTGGGCGACAAGTCGACGACGACGGTCGCGATGGACTTCGGGCGGATCACCCTGTCGGAGCAGCTGCTGCTCTACCTGTTCGGCACCCCCGGCCAGGAGCGGTTCTGGTTCATGTGGGACGAGTTGGCGGCGGGCGCGATCGGCGCGGTCGTGCTGGCCGACACCCGGCGGCTGACCGGCTGCTTCCCGGCCATCGACTACTTCGAGCGCCGCGGCGTCCCGTTCGTCGTGGCGGTCAACTGCTTCGACGGCCGGCGGACGCACCGGGCCGAGGACGTCGCGATCGCGCTCGACCTGGATCCGGGCGTCCCGGTGCTGCTGTGCGACGTCCGGCGCCGCGAATCGTCGAAAGAGGTTCTGGTCGCGCTGATGGAGCACGTCCTGACCTGGACGGACACGCAGGAGGTGCCGGATGGCTCGCGTCCGCCTGATCGCCGGGAAGCCGCGACGTAGTAGGCTCCCGCACACCCCCGTACTCCACGCATCGGGAGGTTTCCCCCGCATGTCCCGCCCCCGAGTGCCGAATCCGTGATGGCCACCCGCTTCTCCTCCATCCGGGCGAGGATCACCCTGCTGGTCCTCGTGCCGCTGCTGGCGCTGGCCTCGCTGTGGGTCTTCATCACCGGCGTCACCTACGGCGACGCGCACCAGCTCCTGCAGAGCCGGGACTTCCAGCAGAAGACCGTGCTGCCCACGCAGCGGCTCATCGACGGCCTGCAGAAGGAAAGACGCCTGTCGATGGCCGCGCTCGGCGGCGCCCGCCCGGCCGACCAGGGGCCGCTGCGCACGCAGCGGCAGGCCACCGACAAGGCGGTCCGGGAGGTCCGCGCGGGCAGCCGGGACCAGGGCCTGCGCGACTCGATCCTCCCCCGGGTCGTGGAGCGGATGGACGGGCTCGTCGGCCGGCTCGGCGACCTGCGCGGGCTCCGCGCCGGCGTGGACGACCGGACCACCGGCCGCGAGCGCGTCCTGCACCGGTACAACGAGATCATCGACGCGGGCTTCGCCGTCTACCAGGCGACCACGCCGGCGGAGGGGTCCATCACCGCGCGGGCCCAGACGCTCACCTCGTTCGGCCGCGCCCGCGAGTACATGGCGCGCGAGGACGCCCTGCTCACCGGGGCGCTCGCCGCGGGACGCATCACCGCGGCCGAGCGCGCCCAGTTCGCCAGGCTCGTCGGGGCGCACCACGCGATCCACGCCGACAGCGCGCTGGACCTGGCCGCGGAGCACCGCGCGAGCTTCGAGCGGCTCATGGCCTCGCCGGCGTCGGCCCGGCTGATGGCGCTGGAGAACGCGGTCATCAACGGCGCCGAGCCGCCGCCCGCGGCGCGCGGGCAGGGCGCGCAGCAGGGTCGGGCGGGCACGGGCGACGTGACCGTCATCGAGCCCGCCGCCTGGCGGTCCCTGTTCGACACCGCCAACGGCGAGATGTACGAGCTGGAGAACGCCTTCCTCGACGACCTCACCGACCACGCCCACGGGATCGCGGTCGGCGCCTTCACGCGGCTCGCCCTCGCCGGCGGCCTCGGGCTGGTCGCGATCGTGCTGTCGTCCTTCATCGCGGTCCGGGTCTCCCGGCGGCTGGTGCGCGAATGCCGCGTGCTCGCCGGCGGCGTGGTCGACTTCACCCAGGCGCGGCTGCCGAGGCTGGCCGACAGCATCCGCTCCGGGCGGGGCGCCGACCCCGAGCCGGAGTTCGTGGCCGGCTACCGGATCAACGAGATCCGGCAGATCGCCGAGTCGTTCGACCGCGCCCGCGATGCCGTCGTCCGGGCAGCCGAGAGCGAGGTGGCGGCCCGCCGCGGCATCAGCGAGGTGTTCGTCAACCTCGCGCGCCGCAACCAGGCGCTGCTGCACCGCCAGCTCAGCCTGCTGGACTCCATGGAGCGCCGCACCGAGGACCCGTCGGAGCTGTCGGACCTCTTCCGCCTCGACCACCTCGCGACCCGGATGCGCCGGCACGCGGAGGGCCTGGTGATCCTCGCCGGCAAGACGGCGGGGCGCGGCTGGCGCCGCCCGGTGCCGCTGGTGGACGTCGTCCGCGGCGCCGTCGCCGAGGTCGAGGACTACCCGCGCGTCCGGGTGCAGCCGCTGCCGCGGGTCGCGCTGCTCGGCTCCGCCGTCGCCGACGTCATCCATATGCTCGCGGAGGTGGTGGAGAACGCCACGACGTTCTCGCCGCCGCAGTCGCCGGTGCGGGTCAGCGGCCACCAGGTCGCCAGCGGTTTCGCGATCGAGGTCGAGGACCGCGGTCTCGGGATGACCGAGGAGGCGCTGCGCGCCGCCAACGCGCGGCTCGTCGATCCGCCCGAGTTCGACCCGTCCGACAGCGCCCAGCTCGGGCTGTTCGTCGTGGCGCGGCTGGCCCAGCGGCACGGCATCCAGGTCACGCTCCGGACGTCCCCGTACGGGGGGACGACCGCGATCGCGCTGATCCCCGGCTCGCTCATCGTGGAGGCCGCCGAGCCCGAGCCGTTCGCGCGCCGCGCCACTGGACCGATGCAGAAGGTTCCGAGCGGCGCCCCGGCGCTCGCCGTGTCCGCGCGCCCGGCCGTCGAGGCGCCCCGTACCGAGTCGGCCCGCACCGAGTCGGCCCGCACCGAGTCGGCCCGCACCGAGTCGGCCCGCACCGAGTCGGCCCGCACCGAGTCGGCCCGTGCCGATTCGACCGGCACCGATCCCGGCCTGGTCCGGCTGGTCGGGCCCGGGTCCGCGCCCCCGGAACCCGAGGCGCCCGCGCCCCGGACCGGGCCCGAACCGGCCGAGGCGAGTGCGGAGGCCGCGCCCGAGCCCGCGCCCCCGCTGAAACCGGGCGAGCTGCCCAAGCGGCGGCGGCAGCAGCATCTGGCGCCCCAGCTCAAGAAGCGGGTGGACGAGCGCCTGGCCGCCCAGGGCAAGGCCCCGCCCGGCGAGCCCCCGCCACCGGCGGAGCCGGCCGGGCCGCCGCCCGCACCCGAACCGGCCGGGATGCCGCTCTCCGCGCCCGTCCCGGCGGACGCGGCGCCGCCCGCACCGGAGAGCGGACCGGCGGCGGAAGGCCCCGAGGACGACGCACGCTCGCCCGAGACGATGCGATCGATGATGTCCGCCATGCAGCGTGGCTGGCAGCGTGGCAGGCAGGACGCGGCCGACGCCGAGGCGGAGACCGCGCGGAACCCAGCCGACCAGGAGGACGACACCCCATGACAGGAGCCCAGCACTCCGGCACGGAGGCCCGGGGCGGAGCCGGCGGCGAGCTGAACTGGCTGCTCGACAGCCTCGTCCAGCGGGTCGCCCCGGTGCAGAACGCGGTGGTGCTGTCGAGCGACGGCATGAAGATGGCCGCGTCGAGCGGGCTGGCCAGGGAGGAGTCCGAGCACCTGGCCGCCGTGGCCGCCAGCTTCCAGAGCCTCGCGCGGGGGGCGGGGGAGACGTTCGGCGGCGGGCCCGTCCGGCAGACGATCGTGGAGATGGAGTCGTCGTTCCTGTTCGTCACCGCCGCGGGGCACGGCGCCTGCCTGGCCGTCCTCGCCGCCGCCGACGCCGACCTCGGGGTCATCGCCTACGAGATGGCGATGCTCGTGACCCGTGTCGGGCAGCACCTCTCGGCCGACCCGCGGGTCGCCGCGGCCGATCCGGGCGGCGTGTGAGGTGGACGGGCGAGGCGGTGGCGCCTGGTACGACGAGGCGGCGGGACCCGTCGTCCGCCCGTACGCGCTCACCGGAGGACGGACGCACTACGACGGCGTCGAGTTCGATCTGGTGGCGCTGATCGCCGCGGTGGAGCCGCCCGCACAGGACGGCGACTCCTCCGCTCTCGCGGCGTCCCCCTGGGCGCCGGAACCGGAACATCTCATGATCTTGGAGCTTTGCCGCACCCCGTTGTCGGTCGCCGAGATAGCGTCGGATCTGGAACTTCCCCTCGGGGTCGTCCGTGTCCTGCTCGGTGACCTGTTCGACCATTCGCTGATTCAGGTCCGGCGCCCCGCGCCGGTGGCGCAGTTCCCCGGCGAGCGCGTACTCAAGGAAGTGATCGATGGAATCCGTGCGCTCTGACGCGGCCGCCGCCCAGGGCGATTCCGCGCTGACGGTCAAGATTCTCGTGGCCGGCGGTTTCGGTGTCGGCAAGACGACCCTGGTGAGCGCGGTGAGCGAGATCCGTCCGCTGCGGACCGAGGAGGCCCTGACCGAGAAGAGCATCGGGATCGACGACACCAGCGCGGTCGCCGCGAAGACCACGACGACGGTCGCGATGGACTTCGGGCGGATCACGCTGCCGAACGGCCTCGTGCTGTTCGTGTTCGGGACGCCCGGCCAGGACCGGTTCTGGTTCATGTGGGACGAGCTGGCCAAGGGCGCGCTCGGCGCCGTCGTGCTGGTGGACACCCGCCGCCTCGCCGACTGCTTCGCCTCGGTCGACTACTTCGAGCGGCGCGGCGTCCCGTTCATCATCGGCGTCAACCGGTTCGACGGGGCGGGAAACCACACCGCCCAGCAGGTCCGCGACGCCCTCGACCTTCCCCCCGAGATCCCGGTGATCTCGTGCGACGTCCGCGACCGGGAGGACGCCAAGCGGGTGCTCATCACCCTCGTCGAGCACATCATGCGCACGATGAGCGGCCGCCAGCCCGTCAGCTGACAGCGCCACGGCCGCCTGCCGGCCCGGTGACTCCGCCCCTGCCCGCCGCCGTGCGGGCAGGGGCTTTCTCTCGGTCATCTTTGTCCTCTGAGTGGAGAAAGTTTGATCACGATCATGAAAAGGTCTTCTCAAAGCGGCGAAAGCCGGTTACGTTCTCGCCATGAGACCGGGGTCACAGGTGCTCCGGTCGCGTCGCAGGACCCGAGAGGACGGCGTGATGCGGATGTCGGCTCGCCCGCAGAACGTGCATCAGGCACGCCTGCTGCGGCTGCTGCGCGACGAGGGGCCGCGCTCGCGGGCCGAGCTGGGCGACGTGGTCAGGCTGTCGCGGTCGAAGCTGGCCGTGGAGCTGGACCGGCTGGTCGAGCTGGGCCTGGTCGAGGGCGCGGGACTGGCGGCGTCCCGCGGCGGGCGCCGCTCCGGGATCGTGCGGCTGTCGCCGTACCTGCGGTTCGTCGCCTTCGATGTCGGGGCCACCTCGATCGACGTCGCGGTGACGGACGGCGCCATGGAGGTGCTCGGGCACGTCAGCGAGCAGTGCGACGTCCGGCAGGGCGCGACCGTGGTCCTCGACCGCGCCCTCGACCTGCTCGGCAAGCTGCGCGACGAGGGCCTGATCCCGCAGGTGCACGGCACCGGGATCGGCGTCCCCGGGCCGGTCAGCTTCCGCGACGGCATGCCGGTCGTCCCGCCGATCATGCCCGGCTGGGACCGGTTCCCGGTGCGGGACGCGATCGGCCAGGAACTCGGCTGCCCGGTGCTGGTCGACAACGACGTGAACCTGATGGCGCTCGGCGAGCTGCACTCCGGGCTGGCCCGCTCGGTCGACGACTTCCTCCTGGTCAAGATCGGCACCGGGATCGGCTGCGGCATCGTCGTGGACGGCGCCATCTACCGCGGCGTGTCCGGCAGCGCCGGGGACATCGGCCACATCCGCGTCGACGACGACGGGCCCCTCTGCGCGTGCGGCAACACCGGCTGCCTGGAGGCATACTTCGGCGGCGCGGCGCTCGCCCGGGACGCCGAGGCCGCGGCCCGGTCGGGGGAGTCGCCGCAGCTCGCCGCGCTGCTGGAGACCCACGGGGAGCTGTCGGGCGAGCACGTCGCCCAGGCGGCCGCCGCGGGGGACCCGGTCTCCGTGCAGATCATCCGCGCCGGAGGCCGGCACGTCGGGCAGGTGCTCGCCGGGCTGGTCAGCTTCTTCAACCCCGGGCTCGTCATCATCGCGGGCGGCGTCGCGGGCCTCGGCCACGCGCTGCTCGCCGAGATCCGCAGCGTCGTCTACCGCCGGTCCGCCCCGCTGGCGACCGGCAACCTCCCCATCGTCCTGTCCGAACTCGCCGGCGCCGCCGGGGTGGTCGGCGGTGCCCGCCTGATCAGCGACCACGTCTTCTCCGCCTCCTGACCCCTCCACGTCCCGACCCCTCCGCCGTGTCCCTCCCCCTGCGGCACCTTCCACCGAGGAGGCCCGATGGGCTCGTCCGAAACCGAACCGCTGCTGGAGATGCGCGGCATCGTCAAGCAGTTCCCCGGCGTCCGCGCGCTGGACGGCGTCGACCTCGACGTGCGTCCGGGCGAGGTGCACTGCCTGCTCGGGCAGAACGGCGCCGGGAAGTCGACGCTGATCAAAGTGCTCGCGGGCGCGCACCAGCCGGACCGGGGCGAGATCGTGTTCGCCGGCGAGCCGGTGCGGCTCGCCGGGCCGACCGCCGCGATGCGGGCCGGCATCGCGACCATCTACCAGGAGCTCGACCTCGTGGACGGGCTGTCGGTCGCGGAGAACATCTTCCTCGGCCACGAGAAGGCCGCGTTCGGCTTCACCCGGCGCGGCGACGCCGAGCGGGCGGCGCGCGAGCTGCTCGGCCGGCTCGGCCACGCCGAGATCCCGCCGCGCCGCGAGGTGGGGCGGCTGCCGGCGGCCGGCAAGCAGGTCGTCAGCATGGCCCGCGCCCTGTCGCACGAGGCGCGCCTCCTGGTGATGGACGAGCCGTCCGCCGCGCTCGCCCACGACGAGGTGGACAACCTGTTCCGCATCATCCGGGAGCTGACCGCCGCGGGCGTCGCGGTCATCTACATCTCGCACCGCCTGGAGGAGATCCGCGAGATCGGCGACCGGGTCACCGTCCTCAAGGACGGCAGGGCCGTCGCCGTCGGGCTGCCCGCCCAGAGCACGTCGACCGACAGGATCGTGTCGCTGATGACCGGGCGGGACGTCGAGTACGTCTTCCCCGAACGCCCCCCGTCCGCACCGGGCGACGACGACCGGCCCGAGGTGCTCCGCGTCGAGAACCTGACGCTGCCCGGCGCCTTCGAGGACGTCTCGTTCACCGTCCGCGCCGGGGAGATCGTCGGGCTCGCCGGGCTGGTCGGCTCCGGCCGCTCGGAGATCCTGGAGACCGTCTACGGGGCGCGGCGCCCCGCGCGGGGGCGGGTGCTCGTCGACGGCCGCCCGGTCCGTCCCGGGGACACCGGCGAGGCGGTCCGGCGCGGCATGGGCATGGCGCCGGAGGAGCGCAAGAGCCAGGCGCTGCTGATGAACGAGACCGTCGCCGGGAACATCAGCGTCGCGGGCCTGTCCCGGTACGCCTCGTTCGGCTGGCTCAGCCGCCGCCGCGAGCTCGCCGACGTGGACCGCCAGATCGAGGCGCTCGACATCCGCCCGCCCGACCCGAGGCGCCCGGTCGCGACGCTGTCGGGCGGCAACCAGCAGAAGGTCGTGCTGGCGCGCTGGCTGGCCGGCGCCGCCGGAGAAGGCCACGGCCTGCGCCTGCTGATCCTGGACGAGCCCACCCGCGGCGTGGACGTCGGCGCCCGCGCCGAGCTGTACGCGGTGATCCGCGAGCTGGCCGGGCGCGGGATCGGGGTGCTGCTGGTGTCCAGCGAGGTCCCCGAGGTGCTCGGCCTCGCCGACCGGGTGCTGGTCGTCCGCGAGGGACGCGTCGTGCACACCGCCGGCGCCGGCGAACTCGACGAGGAGGCCGTGCTCAACATGATCATGGAAGGGAGTGCCCTGTGACAGGGTCGCTGACCAAGCACGTCTCGCTGGGCAAGGCGGACGGCGGCGGGCCATGGCGGCCGTTCGGCGGCGGCGGCGCGGCGCGCGGGCCGGGGGAGATCCGGCATCTCGGACTGGTCGTCGCGCTGCTGCTGCTCGCGGGTGTCGGGCTGCTGACCGAGCGGGACAACTTCGCGACGTCGGGGAACCTGGTCGCGATCCTGGTGCTCGCCGCCACCATCGGCGTCATCACCGTCGGCCAGACCTTCGTGATCATCGGCGGCGGGATCGACCTGTCCGTCGGGTCGGTGATGGCGCTGGCGTCGGTGTGGGCGACGACCGTGGCGACGCAGTCGTACGGCCCCGCGGTGATGGCGCTGTGCGCGATCCTCGTCGGGACCGGCACGGGCGTCGTGACGGGCCTGCTGATCTCCTACGGGCGGCTCGTCCCGTTCATCGCCACGCTCGCGATGCTCGTCGCCGCGCGGGGCCTGGCGCAGCGGATGTCGGACCGCAAGACCCAGCTCGTCCGCCCGGAGAACGACGCCCTCGTGGGGCTGTCCACCACCCGGGTGCTCGGGCTGCCGCTCGTCGTGTACATCTTCGCGGCCGTCGCGCTCATCGGCTGGCTGCTGCTCAACCGCACCACGTTCGGACGCCGGACGTTCGCGGTCGGCGGCAACACCGAGGCGGCGCGGCTGGCCGGCATCAACGTCCGCCGCCACACCCTGATGCTGTACGCGCTGTCGGGGTTCTGCTGCGGGATCGCCGCGATCATCATCATGGCGCGGACCACCACGGGCTCCAGCACCCACGGCGACCTGTACGAGCTGGACGCGATCGCCGCCGTGATCATCGGCGGCACGCTGCTCACCGGAGGGCGGGGCACCATCGTCGGGTCGATCCTCGGCGTCCTGGCCTTCACCCTGATCACCAACCTGTTCATCCTGAACGGCCTGCAGACCAGCGACCAGCTGATCGCCAAGGGCGCGATCATCGTGGCCGCCGTGCTGCTGCAGCGCCGCGGGCTCCGCTCGCCCACCTGACGATCCACCTCCACCCCCACCCTTCACAACCAGGAGCACGTCATGCGTGAACAGCGCCCGAATCAGCAGGGCCCCCGTCCGAGCCGCAGAGGCGTCCTGTTCGGCGGCGCCGTCGTCGCGGCCGGGACCCTCGCCGCGGCCTGCACCAGCAACACCGAGGACGACCCGGAGCCCGCCGCCGGGGGCGGCACGCTCGCCGGCGACAACGACAAGGCGGGCAAGAAGGTCACGCTCGGGTTCTCCGCGCCCGCCGCGGACCACGGCTGGATCGCGGCGATCGCCAAGAACGCCGAGGAGCAGGCCAAGAAGTACTCCGACGTGACGTTCAAGCCGGTGGAGCCGACCAACGACATCAACCAGCAGATCTCCGCCGTCGAGTCGCTGATCAGCGCGAAGGTCAACGTGCTGGTGATCCTGCCCAACGACGGCGAGCAGCTCAACCAGGTCGGCCGCAAGGCCATGGACGCGGGCATCCCGGTCGTCAACCTCGACCGCGTCTTCCCCGACAACCTGTCGTACCGGACGTGGATCGGCGGCGACAACTACGGCATGGGCGTCTCGGCCGGCAACTACATCGGCAAGAAGCTCAAGGACAAGGGCGTCGCGGACCCGGTCATCGTGGAGATCCAGGGCATCGCGACGCTCCCGCTGACGCAGGACCGCAGCAAGGGCTTCGAGGACGCGCTGAAGGCCCACGGCTTCTCCGTCACCGCCAAGCAGGACGCGAAGTTCACCGTCGAGTCCGGCAACCAGGTCGCCTCCAACCTGCTCCAGGCGCACAACAAGATCGACGCCATGTGGAACCACGACGACGACCAGGGCGTCGGCGTGCTCGCGGCGATCAAGCAGTCCGGGCGCGACGAGTTCTTCATGGTCGGCGGCGCCGGATCCGCCAACGCGATGCGCGAGATCAAGAACGGCGGTGTGCTGGAGGCGACCGTCACCTACTCGCCGTCGATGGCCGCGTCCGCGATCAAGCTGGCCCGGCTGATCGCGCAGGGCAAGGGCATGACCGACCTGGTCGAGCTGCAGGTCCCGCAGTCGATCACACTGGCGTCCGAGACGATCACCAAGGACAACGTCGACCGCTACATGCCGCTCGGCTTCGAGTCCTGAGCGACGGGGGCGCCGGCGCGTCCGTCCGCACGCGCGGGCGGGCGCGCCGGCCAGACAGAGAGGTGAGCAGAACATGACGACCGTCGGAGTCGGGATGGTCGGGCACGCGTTCATGGGACGCGCCCACTCCCAGGCGTGGCGCAGCGTCGGGCCGTTCTTCGGGCCGCCGCTGACCCCGGTCATGACCGCGCTGGCCGGACGCTCCGCCGAGCGCGCCGGCGCCGCCGCCGCGTCGCTCGGCTGGGCGTCGGTGGAGACCGACTGGAAGGAGCTGCTCCGCCGCGACGACGTCCAGCTCGTCGACATCTGCACGCCGGGCGACGGCCACGCCGAGATCGCGGTCGCGGCGCTCGACGCGGGCAAGCACGTGCTGTGCGAGAAGCCCCTGGCCAACTCCGTCGCGGAGGCCGAGGCCATGGTCGCCGCCGCCGAGCGGGCCCGGGAGCGCGGCGTCCGGTCGATGGTCGGGTTCAACTACCGGCGCGTCCCGGCGGTCGCGCTGGCCCGGCGGCTGGTCGCCGAGGGGCGCATCGGGACCGTCCGGCACATCCGGGCCCAGTACCTCCAGGACTGGCTCACCGACCCCGAGGCGCCGTTCAACTGGAGGATGGACCGTGACAGGGCCGGGTCGGGCGCGCTCGGCGACATCGCCTCGCACATCGTCGACACCGCGCAGTTCATCACCGGCCACACGCTGACCGCGGTGTCGGCGGCGCTGGAGACCTTCGTCCCCGAACGCCCCGCGCCCGGCGGCGGCACGGCCCGGGTGACCGTGGACGACGCCGCCCTGTTCATCGGGCGCACCGACGGCGGCGCGCTCGCCTCCTTCGAGGCCACCCGCGCCGCCGCCGGACGCAAGAACGCGCTGCGGATCGAGGTCAGCGGCTCGTCCGGCGCCCTGTCCTTCGACCTGGAGTCCCTGAACGAACTCTGGCTCTACGACGCGGCCGAGGACGCGGCTACCGCGGGCTTCCGCCGCATCGTCGTCACCGAGCCCGTCCACCCCTACATGGGGCGGTGGTGGCCGCCCGGTCACGTCCTGGGCTACGAGCACACCTTCACCCACCAGATGGCCGACCTGCTCACGGCGATCGCGGACGGCACCGACCCCCGCCCCTCGTTCGCCGACGGCCTCCAGATCCAGCGCGTCCTCGCCGCGGTCGCCGACAGCGCGGCGTCCCGGAGCTGGGTCGACCTCGAAGGGAGCAACTGACATGGCACGACCGATCACCCTGTTCACCGGCCAGTGGGCGGACCTCCCGTTCGAGGAGGTCTGCCGGCTGGCGTCGGGCTGGGGCTACGAGGGCCTGGAGATCGCTTGCTGGGGCGACCACTTCGAGGTCGACAAGGCCCTCGCCGACGACGCCTACGTCCCCCGCAGGCTGGAGACGCTCGCCAAGCACGACCTCAAGGTCTGGGCCATCTCGAACCATCTCGTCGGCCAGGCGGTCTGCGACATCCCGGACGAGCGCCACCAGGCGATCCTGCCCGAGCGGATCTGGGGCGACGGAGAGCCCGAAGGCGTCCGGCGGCGCGCCGCCGCCGAGATCGAGGACACCGCCCGCGCCGCCGCGAAGCTCGGCGTCGACACCGTCGTCGGCTTCACCGGCTCCTCCATCTGGCACACGGTCGCGATGTTCCCGCCGACCCCCGACGCGATGGTCGAACGCGGCTACGCCGACTTCGCCGAACGCTGGAACCCGATCCTGGACGTCTTCGACGAGGCCGGCGTCCGTTTCGCGCACGAGGTGCACCCGAGCGAGATCGCCTACGACTACTGGACGACCTTGCGGACGCTGGAGGCGATCGGGCACCGTCCCGCGTTCGGCCTCAACTTCGACCCGTCCCACTTCGTCTGGCAGGAACTCGACCCGGTCGGCTTCCTGTTCGACTTCCGCGACCGGATCTACCACGTCGACTGCAAGGACACCAAGGTCAGGACGGGCGACGGCCGCCGCGGACGCCTCTCGTCCCACCTGCCATGGGCGGACCTCCGGCGCGGCTGGGACTTCATCTCCACCGGCCGGGGCGACGTCCCGTGGGAGGACGTCTTCCGCGCCCTCAACTCGATCGGCTACGACGGCCCGATCTCGGTCGAGTGGGAGGACGCCGGCATGGACCGCCTCCAGGGAGCCCCTGAGGCACTGGAGTTCGTCCGCGCCCTCAACGCGATGGAACCCCCCACGGCCTCCTTCGACTCGGCGTTCTCCTCGGATTGACCTGCGGCGCGCCGCCCCGTGAGGCCACGCACGGGGCGGCACGCCGTACCTCTACGGAGCGGTGCGGGCCCCGAGCCCGCCCGGAGCGTGCTCCTCGGCGAAGCGCGATCCGGGCGGCGGCGTGCGGGTCGGCGCAGGCGTGCAGGTTGAGCGCGAAGAGACCGAGAGTCGGTGGCATGGGTCAATGGCCCGACGGAGAGGGCAGGGCGCGGAAGTCGGTGAAGTCGAAGCCGGGGGAGACGACGCAGCTGACCAGGACTTCCTCGTCGCCGGACGGGTGGGCGGCCTGCCACACGCCCGCCGGTACGACGGCCTGCGGGACCTGGCCGTCCGCCACGTCCGGGCCCAGCGTGACGGTCTCCTGCGTTTCGGACGGACGGTCGCCGCCCCCGCCCAGGTACAGCGTCAGCGGACCTCCCCGGTGCCACAGCCACACCTCGGCGGACCGGACTGCATGCCACATCGACTCCTCGCCGGGCGGCAGCAGGAAGTAGATGGCGGTGGCGCTGGCGCGCTCGCCCGGGTAGCCGTCGGGCGCGAAGGCGACGTCCGACCGCCACGTCTCCCGGTACCAGCCGCCCTCCGGATGCGGCAGCAGCCCGAGCGCCTCCGCCGTCGCGGGCCGCTCCAGCACCGCGACGTGCCGCCCGTCCGGCCCCCGCCGCACATACCGCACCCGGACCGCAGTCGTTCGGTCGATGACCCCGCGTCCCGGCACGGCCCCAGGCGCCGGATCGAGAGTGACGGCGACGACCTGCCCCTCCTTGAACACGTCATCGGCGACCGCCAAAGCTGCGTCGTCATCGGGCGCCCACACCGCGCCGGCCTCGGACAAGACGAACCGCGGACCGGCCTGCGCCAGCCACGCATCAAGGGGAGTAAGCAGGAGCACACCACGAGCTTAGGACCTGGAGCAGCAACCCCGGCCACGCACGGGAGCACAGTGGGCCGTTACTGCAATGAGCACGCTCAATCCATCTCGGAGAGGCGGGCGGGGTCGAAGGTGATCGGGAACGGGCGCTTGAGCGTGACGGTCTCGCCGGAGCGGGCCTTGGCGGCCACCTCGTAGTGGTCGTCCCGCAGTTCCAGCATGGTGACCGTGGGACGGGGCTCAAGGTCGATCAGCCAGTAGTGGGGGATGCCGGTCACGGCGTACTCGTCGACCTTGCGGACGCGGTCGATCTGCTCGTTGACCGTGCGCGGGGTGACGACCTCGGCGACGAGGATGAGGTCGGGGCCGTAGTAGGTGCGGGTCTGGCGTTCCAGGGCGGTGCGGGCGACGTCCCGGGACACGGCGAAGACGTCCGGCTTGCGGATGCCCGCGGGTGTGGTGACGTCCTGCGGGGCCCCGGCGACGTGGACGTCGGCGTCCGCCTGGCGGGCCGCGTCCTTGAGGATGCCCTTGAGCTGTTCGGCCGCGTGGTCGTGCCACAGGTCGCCCGGCAGCTCGTTCAGCCAGCCGTCGGCCAGCTCGTAGCGGCGGCCTTCCTCGGGCAGCGCGTCAAGGTCGTACAGCGTGTACGGACCGTGCGCGCGGCCGAGCGTCCCGCCCATGGACCGTCCCCCCTCACCTGGCCTTCCTCGAATTTAGCGGACGCGGGTCCGGTGGCGGCGCAGGCATGATCGCGCGTCGGGATGCGGCCAATGTCTCGAAAACCGAGGGGCGGAAAGTTAAGATACATCTTGTCTTGGACTTGACCCTCCACCCAGGGGAGGGACGAGCCTGCGACTCCCGGCAGGGGAGGCAGACCGTCCCGAAGGAGAGATGCGATGAGCGTCGAGCAGTTCGCCCAGCCCATGCCCTCGCTGCGCGCTTCGGACCGCGACCGTGACGAGATGCTCGTCCGGCTGCACGACGCCTTCGCCGAGGGGCGTCTGAGCGAGGCCGAACTCGATGAGCGCATCGACCTCGCCCTTGCGGCGCGCACCCACGGGGAACTCGGCGCCGTGGCCGCCGACCTGCCCCGTGACGGGGACGAGCCCTGTCCGGAGCGCCCGGGGCCCGCCGGACGGTTCCAGGTCGCCTACAAGAGCTCGGTCACGCGCGGCGGACGCTGGCGGCTGCCCGAGCGGTTCACCACCGTCGTCTACAAGGGCACCGGGCTGCTCGACCTGCGGGCCGCCGACCTGGACGGGCCCGTCACGAGGCTGAGGATCCTGGCCTACAAGTCGCTGGTGGAGATCATCGTGCCTCCGGGTGTCCGCGTGGAAGCGGACGGTGTAGGCGTCTCGGCCGAGGTTCACGGTGTCCCGCCCGCCGACGCGCCGGTCGTCCATGTCCGGGGTTATGCCTACAAGGGAACGATCGAAGCGAAAGATCGGATACGCCGTTGCTGAAGTGATAGAACGCTCCCGCGGGCCCATTGGCCGCCGTTCCACTCGATGTCCGTACAGACAGCGATGTGGCGCGATTTGATGGTGGTCCTGGAGGACCGTGAAGGAGCGCGTGTGACGGCGAGGACCCCGGAGCAGGACGAGGCTCGGCCGGAGACCGGGGAGGAGGCGTCCGGCTCCCACCAGGTCCGGCGGCGGCTGACGTTCGGTGTCGCCGGCGACCTCGCCGACCTGCCGGCGGCGACGTCGCCCTGGCAGCGCGCTTACGAGGCGTGGCGGGCGGCCGGGCTGCGCTGGGGCCACGGCGCCCCGCCCCGGGACCGCGCCGGGAGCGGCACGGCGAGCGTCAACAAGGTCCGCCTGGAGACGGATGGCGGGGACGAGGCGACGGCGGCGAAGTCCGGGCCCGCCGAACCTGCGCCCGAGAAGGCCGGGTCCAAGAAGCCCGGGTCGAAGAAGCCCGCGTCCAAGAAACCGGCCTCTGACAAGGCGGCCGCGAAGAAGCCCGCCTCGGCGGAGCCCGCGTCCGCGAAGCCCGCGGTGAAGAAGCCCGCGGTGAAGAAGCCCGCGGTGAAGAAGCCCGCGCCCGACCCTGACGACGTGCTGGTGGCCGGGCCGAGCATGCCCGCGCCGAAGAGGGCGCCGGCGTCCTCCCCGCGGCCGGGACTCCGGGCGCGGTCGCGGCTGGCGGTCGCGACCGGGCTCGTGCTGGTCGCCGGAGGCGCGATCTTCACGGTGTCCCAGGGGGAGAGCGACTCGGACGAGCCGAGCCTCGCGGGGCCGGTGGCGGCGGACGCGCTGTTCGCCCCCGACCCGGCCGCCGAGACCGACGGGCTCGTCCAGGACCTCGGCACCGTCGCCTCCGTCGGCGGGACGCTCGTCGCCCTGGGCACCGAGGGCGACGGCACCCCGGAGCGGGAGCGGCCCCGGTTCCTCTTCTCCATCGACGCGGGGAAGGCGTGGTCGCTGGCGCGGGTCCGCACCCCGGACGGCTCGGTGGCCCCGCTCGGCGACAGCCCGGACATGGTCACCGGCGGAGGCGGCCGGTGGACGGCGCTCGGCCGCTCGTCCGGCGGCGGCGCGGTGGCGTGGACGAGCGAGAACGCGCAGACCTGGACGCGGCATGCGCTCGGGGCCGTGTTCAAGCCGTCCGACGAGGTGCGGGACGTGGCCCGCGTCGGCACGGGGTTCGTGGCCGTGGGCGGCGGGAGCGGCCGGGCCGTCGCCTGGATCTCGCCGGACGGCCGGAGGTGGCAGCGCATCGAGGGCATCGAGGGGATCTCGGCCTTCGAGCGCGTGGCGTCGTCCGGGAGCGTCCTGGTGGCCAACGGGACCTACCCCAGGAACATCACCCAGAAGCGCGGCAGGAGGAAGGTCACCCGCACCGTGCCGAGCCAGGGCGTCTGGCGCTCCACGGACGGCGGGCGGACGTGGGCGCGCGTGAGCATCCCGCAGGGGCACGGCTCGTACGGGTCCACCAAGGGACTGGCGTTCGGCCCCGGCGGGTTCGCCACCGTCCGCGAGGGCCGGCACACGTCCGGCCGGAAGGACCGCCGGAGGACGACCCGGTTCGGGGTCCTGTTCACCTCGGCGGACGGGCGGACCTGGCGGGCGGCGAGCCGCTTCCCGGGCCACGGCGTCGAGCGGTTCGGCGGGACGCCCGCCGGGCTGGCGGTCCTCGTGCAGGGCGCGAAGGGCGCCCACACGATCCTGAGCACGGCCGACGGCCGCACCTGGAAGGACGGCGGCACGGTGGCCGCACCCGTCCGGAGCAGTGGGCTGACGGTCGCCTCGGGCGGCGCGGTGGCGGTCTCCGGCAGCCGGGGCGACGACGCCTACCTGCACGGCGTGGATCTGCGGAGCGTGCCGGGGGCCGTCCGGCCGGAACGCGCCGTCCGGTCGCTCGCGGCCTCCCCGGGCCGGTCGGTCGCGGTCGGCAGCACCAACGGCGGAGCGGCGATCTGGACGGCGCCGGACGGCCGCGCATGGCAGCGGGCCCGGTTCCCCGGAACGGGCGGGCGGATGTCGGACGTCGTCCGCGGCGGCAAGGGCTGGCTCGCGGTGGGCCGCACGTCCGGCGAGTCCCCGGGCCCCCTGGCGATGACCTCGAAGGACGGGGTGACCTGGCGGAAGGCCGCGTTCCCCGGCGGCCCGCCGCCCGTGGCGGCCGCCGCCGGCCCGTCCGGCTACGTCGCGGCCGGGACGGGCGTGATCTGGCGGTCGGCCGACCTCACGACGTGGCGGCGCACCGACCTCGACGGCGCACCGTCCGACGTGACCGCGGCGGCCGGAAGGTACGTGGCGGTCGGCGGCAAGGACGGGGCGCCGGCCGTCTGGACGTCCGCCGACGGCGCGAAGTGGACGGCCGCCGGGCTTCCGGCCGGCCTCGCCGCCGGGCCGCTCGCCAAGGTCGCCGCGCACGGGAGCGTCCTGGTGGCGATCGGCGCGGACGGGGCCTCGCTGGTCTCCGCCGACGGCGGGAGGACCTGGGCCGCGCACGGCCTCGGCGGCGACCTCGTCGCCACCGCGATCACGTCGGGGCCGGACGGCTTCGTCGCGGCCGCGACCACCTCACGGCGGGACGCGGCCGTCCTGGCGTCCGCGGACGGCGTCACCTGGCGGCGGCTCCCGGTCCCCGGCCTGGCCGGGCCGGGCGAGCGGCGGCTCACCGCGATGACCGCCATGGGCCCCGCCGTCCTGGCCACCGGGACGGTCGCCGGCGCGCACTCGGAAAGCCCTCTGCTGTGGAAGGCGGCCGTTCCCGAGTGAAGCGGGGGTGCGGGTGTCAGCCGTTGCAGCCGCAGGAGCAGCCCTTCGGGCACGAGCATCCGCCGCCATGTCCGCAACTGCAGTTCTTTGTCGTCATGGGCGGAAAATAACCCCGTCACGGCGCCCGGTCCATGGCCCCGGGCGCGAGGTACGTCTGTCGTAGAGGGTGCCCTGTCGTATGGACACGGGCCGCCCCATGGCGGGGACGCAGGACGGCCCGTGCCCGGTCCGGAGGCTCAGAAGTCGATGTGGAAGTCGACGCCGAGCAGGACGAGGATCCAGAGGAAGACGGCCAGCAGCGCGCTGATGATGCGCTCGATCAGGCCCTCGTCGATGTAGCCGCGGTCCCAGGCGATGAACACGCCGATGATGAGGTAGATGAGGCCGACCAGGCTGATGTGCGGCCGGTATCGGGTCGCCATTGGGGGCGTCTCCTCCCGGTGGGGGTGTGACGATCGCTCGCTGCCCGGCCCGGCGGGGAGAAAACACCGGAGGTATTCAGGGCCGTCCCCTGACGATCTTTTCGGTGCCTCCCAAATTGGGGGAGCGCCCTACTTCCCGGGAATCGCGATGCGGACGACGGCGGGGTCGCGGTCGTCGGGGTGATCGGCGAACTCGGCGTTGCGGTGCACCACGTCCAACTCGTGCTTGTGCCGGCGCAGGGACCGGCTGAGCAGGATGTGGTCGAGGGTCTCGGAGTTGCCGCCCGAGATCGCCGTGTAGCGGTCGCCCGCGGGCAGCCTCGCCGCGAGGGACTGGAGCCCGGTGCCCTCGGACAGGGTGCGGACGGGCGCGGCGGTCTCCGGGTCGTTCAGCTCGCCCGCGACGATCACGTCGGCGTTCTCGTCCACCTTCCGGACCGACCGCACGAAGCCGGCCACCACGCGGGCCTGGGCGTCGCGGCGCCACAGGGTGGGCCGGGACGGCGGCTGGTTCCGGCCGAAGAACGGCTGGTCCTGGGTGGTCCGCGGGAACCACTGGTTCGCGATCACGATGATGCGGCGGCCCTGCCAGGTGACCTCCCCGGCGACGGGCTTGCGGGTGCCCGCCCACGCTTCGTCGCCGGGCGCGATCCGGCCGGGGCTGAGCGACAGCCCCGCCGTCCCGCCGCGCCGGACGGGCTCGACCGCCGTCACGGCCGGGTCGGGGCCCTTGGGCGGGTCCTCCGGGAGCGGGTCGGCGAGGGACGGGCGGTCGACGAACGTGAGCCCGCGGTCGGTGCGGAACAGGAACCCGGCCCGCCGGTTGTCGCCCTCCTCGCCGCCGTCGGCGTTGTCGCGCGGGGTCACCGACCGCCAGTCGTAGGCGGGGCCGCCCGCCGCGCTGATCGAGGTGATCAGCTGGGCGACGGTCTGGTCGGCGGTGACGGTGCCGTCGTCGTCGGGCCCGCTGTTGTCGCCGAGGTCGCTGACCGCGATGAGGTCGGGGGAGCGCAGCCCGGTCACGATGTCGCCGGCGAGGTCGGTGAACCGCGCGGGCGGCGAGCCCGGGTGCAGCCCGTCCAGGCGGGCGGTGGCGACGGCGAGCTCGCCCTGCCGCTGCGGGCGCGTGGCCTCCCGGGTCAGCTCGCCCGCCGCGCGGCGCGGGGCCGCGGTGAGCAGCAGGTGGTAGGCGCCGTAGCCGTAGTCGAGGACGCCGTGGTTCGCGCCGGGCAGCCGGTCGCCGACGTTCATCCCCGGCAGCGGGGCGAGGGCGTCGTCGAGGATGATCCGCTCGGGGTTGGCGTCGCCGACGCGCTGCCAGTCGCCGGGGCGGAGCAGGATGCCGCCGCGCTCCGTCCGCGTCCCGGCGCCCGCGCCCGCGGAGGGCAGCACCGGGATCTCGCCGTGGCGGGACGGCCCGACCGCGACCGCGTCGCGGATCTCGATCCGCATCCCTTCGAGGGACTCGTAGAAGTCGATGCCGTCGCGGCGGGGGTCGAAGGAGCCGCCCCGCTCGACGTTCCCGTGGGCCCGGTCGATCACCTGCCCCGGCGCCCGGCGCCCGCCCGCGCCGACCACGACCGGCGCCGGCAGCGGAGCGCCGTGCGCCTCGACCGCGGTCCTGGTCGCGCCGATCTCCGTGCGGGTGAGCCCGCCGGACGAGCCCCCGCCGGGACGGAACTCGCCGACCCGGCCGTCCACCCGGACGGAGTCGCCGACCGCCACGTCCGGCCGCGTGCGGGTGAAGACGAACACGCCCTCGGCCGTCGCGTCGTTCCCGTCGGGGCGGGGGTCCTGCATCCAGTACCCGTTGCCGGTCAGCGCGGTCACGACGCCGGGCACCCCGGCGACGGCGGACCCGTTCAGCGGCGAGATGTGCGCGGCGCCCTGGATGTGGCGGATACGGACCGCCGGGGCCGCGTGGGCGGCGCCCGCCGCGGCGACCGGCGCGGCCAGCGGCGCGACCAGGACGGCCGCTGCCAGGAGCCTCCGGAGACCGTGCACCACCGCGCTCCATGATCGTCTAGGGGAGTCCGACCGGACGACAAGGATGATACGCGCGCGTCCGGGTGCGGTGTGCCCGCTTTGCGACCGGGCGTGTGGCGGGGGTGCGACCGGGCGCGGGGGCTACTCCTCCAGCGTCAGCGCGGCCTTCGGGCACGACCGGACCGCGTGCCGGACGCGGTCCTGCTCGCCCTCCGGGACGTCCGGCTTGAGGATCTCCAGTTCGTCCTCGTCATTGAGGTCGAAGACCTCCGGAGCGAGCCCGACGCACACGGCGTTCGCCTCGCACACCAGCGGGTCGACTCGTACTCTCATCGCCTTCTCCGTTCACACGTGAGCGTGCAGGGGCCCCGAGGCGCCACTCTCGCCCGCCAACCTACCGAACCGGGTTCGGGGCGGCGGCGCCCACCCCGAAAGTAGAACATGTTCCAATATAGGGCGGTGGGGGTGGGTATGACCGGGCGGATCCCGGATAGGGTGCCCCGACGGAGGAGATCGATGACCAAGAACCAGCCCACCGGTACCGGGACGTCCACCGGCCCGATGCCCGCGGACCTGCTTCGGGCCGCGCGCAACGCGAAGGGCTTCATGCCGGACGACGAGGGCCTGGCACTCTACGAGACGGCCCTCGACTACGGGACGCGCCTGGCCGCCACGGGCCCGATCCTTGAGATCGGCACGTACTGCGGGAAGTCCGCCATCTATCTGGGGGCCGCCGCCAGGGCGGCGGGGACGACCGTCGTCACCGTCGACCACCACCACGGCTCCGAGGAGAACCAGGCGGGCTGGGAGCACCACGACCCGTCCCTCGTCGACCCGAGCACCGGCCGGATGGACACGCTTCCCAAGTTCCGGAAGACGATCGCCGCCGCCGGGTTGGAGGACGAGGTCGTCGCCGTCGTCGGGCAGTCCCGCACGCTGTCGGCCTTCTGGCGGACACCGCTGGCGCTGCTCTTCATAGACGGCGGCCACGCCGAGGAGCACGCGCAGGCCGACTACGAGGGCTGGGCGCCCCATGTCGCGGCCGGCGGAGCCCTGGTGATCCACGACGTCTTCCCCGACCCCAAGGACGGCGGCCAGGCCCCCTACCGCGTGTACCGACGCGCTCTGGAAAGCGGCGAATTCGAGGAGCGCCGCGCCGAGGGCTCACTCCGCATCCTGGAACGCACCACCACCGCCCCCCTCCGTTGACTTGCGGCGTGTTGTTGTCAAGGACACGCGGATAACAACGACTCGCCGCAAGTCAACGACGAGCGGGCCGCGGAGACCGGCTAGCGGGCCGCGGAGACCAGGGTGCAGCCGCACGCCAGCGGGTCGGACGCCTCGGACGGGCCCAGCGGCCGTCCGGCGATCTCCTTGAAGAGGCGGGCGCCCGGGCTCGCGTCCGCCAGCGCGTCCGCCGCCAGGACCACGGCGGCCGCGGTGTAGGTGGAGCGGTCCCCGGGGAAGTGCCGCCGGTTCTCGAACTGCCAGCCCGTCCAGTACGAGCCGTCCTCGTGGCGCAGGTGCTGGATGGTCGCGAACAGCTCCAGCGCGCGGTCGCGGTCGCCGGCCGCGTCCAGCGCCAGCACCAGCTCGCAGCTCTCCGCCGCCGTCACCCACGGCTGGTCGGACACGCAGCGGCAGCCGAGTCCCGGCACGACGAACGTGTCCCAGCCCTCCGCGAACCGGCGCGCCGCGTCCTCGCCGCGCAGGGGGCCGCCCAGCACCGGGTAGTACCAGTCCATCGACCAGCGGCTCTTGTCGGCGAACGCCTCCGGGTGCGCGGCCACCACGTGCCCGAGCTGGTCGGCGGCCAGCTCCCACTCCGGCCGGGGCTCGCCGAGGTGCTCGGCCAGCGCGACCGCGCACCGCAGCGACTGGTGGATCGACGAGCAGCCGGTCAGCAGCGCGTGGTCGGACGCCCGGCCGTTCTCGTGCCGCAGCCAGATGACCTCCCCGCGCCGGGTCTGCAGCCCGAGGGTGAACTCGACCGCCCGCTGGACCGCGGGCCACATCTCCCGCGCGAACTCCTCGTCCCCGGTCGTCAGCAGCTCGTGCCAGACGCCCACCGCGATGTAGGCGGCGTGGTTGGACTCGCCGCCCGGCTCGACGACCTCGCCCAGCACCCACTTGACGGGCCACGACCCGTCCGGCCGCTGGACGTCGCGCAGCCACGCGTAGGCCCGCCTGGCCTCCGCGCCGAGCCCGGCGACGCTCAGCGCCATCGCGGCCTCGACGTGGTTCCAGGCGTCCACGTGGCCGGGGACGCCGCCCGTGGGGGAGAACCAGGGGATCGCGCCGGACTCCTCCTGCTGCGCGGCGATGCTCCGCGCCGTCGCGAGGACGTCCTCCGCGGACAGGACTCCGGTCACCGAGGGCGGGCCCGCCTCAGACCGCATCCGCGGTCTCCTTGGCCGGGGCCGCCGGCGTGCCCGGCGCGGCCGGCTTGGCGAAGTAGACGACGACGCTCTTGCCGATCAGCGGGTTCATGACGCGCTCGGCCACCCGGGTGGCGAGGGGGCGCTTCATGATGTCCCACACGAGGATCTGGTGGTAGGCCTTGGCGAGCGGGTTGCCGTCGTTGTTCACCCCGACCGCGCACTTGATCCACCAGTACGGGGCGTGCAGGCCGTGCGCGTGGTGGTGGCCGCCCACCCTGAAGCCGACCGACTTCAGCTTGGCCTCCAGCTCGGCCCGCGTGTAGATCCGCACGTGGCCGCCGGGCGCGGTGTGGTAGTCCTCCGAGAGCGCCCAGCACACCCGCTCGGGCAGCCAGCTCGGCACGGTGACCGCGAGCTTCCCGCCCGGCCTGAGGACGCGCAGCAGCTCGCGCATCGCCGTCATGTCGTCGGGGATGTGCTCCAGGACCTCGGACGCGATGATCGAGTCGAAGTGGTCGTCGGGGAACGGCAGGTCGAGCGCGTCACCCTGCACGGTCTCTGCGGTCGCGTCCTCGGGCACGTCGCCTTCGAGGCTCATCGCCCCGAACATCTTCTCGACCTCGGACAGCTCTCCGGCGTCCTGGTCGAAGGCCACGACGTGCGCTCCCCGCCGGTACAGCTCGAAGGCGTGCCGTCCGGCGCCGCACCCCATGTCGAGGACGCGGTCTCCGGGGTCGACGCGGAACCGCTGGAAATCCACGGTCAGCAGGGTCGTGCTCCTTTCCATGCGAGGGACGCCCGGAAGGGCGCCTCTCAGCCCTTGCCCTTGCCCGCGGCGAGCCGCAGGTAGTTCTGCTGGGTGACGGCGGCCCGGTAGTGCTCGACCGTGGCCTTGGCCACCGCGGGCCAGGCGAAACGTTCCTGGACGCGGGCCAGGCCCGCGCCGCCGACACGCGCGCGCTCCTCGGCGGAGTCGTGCAGCCGGTGCAGGGTCGCGGCCAGTTCCTCCACGTCCCCGGGCGGGACGAGGACGCCGCCGTCGCCGACCACCTCGGGCAGCGCGCCGGCGCGGCTCGCGACCAGCGGCGTCCCGGACGCCATGTGCTCCACGGCCGGCAGCGAGAACCCCTCGTAGCGGGACGGGACCACCGCGGTCTCCGCGGACGCCAGCAGCTCGCCCAGCTCGCCGTCGCTGATGCCGCTGACGAAGCGGACGCGGTCGCCGAGCGCCAGTTCCCGCACGAGCTTCTCGGTCGGGCCGTCCTTCTGCGGCTTGCTGACGACGATGACGTGCACGTCCCGCTCGGTGGCGAGCTTGGCGACCGCGCGCAGCAGCACGTCCACGCCCTTGATCGGCGCGTCCGCGCTGGCCATCGCCACGATCCGGCCGGGGACGCGCTCGCCGCGCGGGTGGAAGACGCGGGTGTCGACGCCGAGCGGCAGGATCTCGATGTCGCGCGGGTCGACCTTGAAGTCCTTGACGATGTCGACCTTGGACGACTCCGACACCGTCAGCACCGGGCCGATCCGCCGCGACACCTGCGACTGCATCCCGACGAACCCGTACCATCGGAACTTGCCGAGCTTCTGCTTGATGCCGCGCGCCGCCTCCAGCTCGATCCGCCGGTCGACGCTGATCGGGTGGTGGATGCTGGTCACCAGCGGCAGGCCGAGCCGGGCGATGCCGAGGTTGCCGAGGCCGAGGACCTGGTTGTCGTGCACGACGTCGAAGTCGCGGCGGCGCTCCTTCAGCAGCCGCAGGGCGCGCAGGCTGAAGGTCAGCGGCTCGGGGAAGCCGCCCGTCTTCATGTGCGCGAACTCCAGGACGTCCACCCAGTCGCGGAACTCCTTCAGCGCCGGGTAGCGGAACGGGTCCTCGTCCCGGTACAGGTCCAGGCTCGGGATCTTCGTGAGCGTGATCTCCTCGCGGTCCAGCTCCGGGTACGGCTGGCCGGACAGCACCTCCACGGTGTGCCCCAGATCGGCCAGTTCCCGGCTCAGATGCCGGAGGTAGACGCCTTGGCCGCCGCAGTGCGGCTTGCTCCGGTACGAGAGCAGGGCGATGCGCAACGGCCCGCCCGGGCGTGACGGAACGTCCGGCTCGCCTGCCTCACCCACGCCATCCCCTGCCCACGCACCACTCCCGTCAGTCTCGCGGGCCGCGTCGGACCGCACACGGTCACCCCGCACATGGTCACTACGGCCGCACACGCACCGGCATCTCCTTGATGCCGTTGATGAAACTAGACCTTAGCCTCCGAACGTTACCGATGAGTTCAATATTGGGCACAGTGTCCAAAAGTGTTTCGAAGAGCACACTGAGCTCAAGGCGGGCGAGGTGGGCGCCGAGGCAGAAGTGGGGCCCGCCGCCGCCGAACCCGATGTGCGGGTTGGGGTCGCGGCCCACGTCGAAGGCGTACGGGTCGTCGAAGACCGCCTCGTCCCGGTTGGCGGAGGCGTAGAACACCACGACCTTGTCGCCCTCGGCGATCCGGCGGCCGCCGAGTTCGGTGTCCCGGGCGGCGGTCCGCTTGAACAGGTTGACCGGGGTGACCCAGCGGACGATCTCGTCCGCCGCCGTCCGGACCAGGGACCGGTCGGCCCTGAGCCGCTCCCACTGCTCCGGATGCTCCAGCAGCGCCAGCATGCCGCCGCTCGCCGCGTTGCGGGTCGTCTCGTTGCCCGCGACCGACAGCAGCATCACGAACAGCTCGAACTCGTCCCCGCTCAGCACCTCCCCGCCCGCGTCCGGCTGGAGCAGCTTGGTGACGATGTCCTCGCGCGGGTTCTCCCGCCGGTCGGCGGCCAGGACGTTCGCGTACGTGTACAGCTCCGTCGCGGCGGCCTGGCCCTCCTCCGGCGTCCGCTGGAACTCCGGGTCGTCCCCGCCGATCAGCGTGTTGGACAGGTGGAAGATCTTCTCCCTGTCCTCCGGCGGGGCGCCCAGCAGCTCGCAGATCACGTACAGCGGCAGCGGCGCCGCCAGGTCCCGGACGAAGTCGGCCTCCTCGCCCCGCTCCGCCGTCTCGGCGACCAGCTCCCGGCAGATCTCCCTGATGTGCTCCTCCAGCGCGCCGATGGCGCGCGGCGTGAAGCCCCGGTTGACGATGCTCCGCTTGCGCGAGTGCTCCGGCGGGTCCTGGTTGAGCATCATCATCCGCTGCAGGGCGAGGTGCTCCTCCTCCGGTTCCTCGAACAGGGCGAGCCGCCGCCACGACGAGAACAGCTCCGGATGCCGCGACACGTGCACCACGTCCGCGTGCCGGGTCACCGCCCAGAACGGCGGGAAGTCCCGGGCGGGGTCGCCGTGGTGGCGGTGCACCGGATCGTGCTCGCGCAGCCAGGCCAGCTGCCCGTGCGGGACGCCGCCGTGCTCGTACGCGCCCGGGTCGACGAGCTCGATCTCGGGGGTGGGGGTGGTGGTGTCT
>NZ_SMKH01000130.1 GCF_004348515.1 Actinomadura sp. KC345
CAGTGCGGGATTCCGCCGATCAGGTCACGAGCGCCCTTGCGCAGCAGGTCACCCGCTACGTATGCCCCCAGGTCCTCCCCCTTGTCCGGCTCCGACCACTCGTGTGAGTGGATGAATCTGGCCCCGTCGCGGGTGAAGACCATCCCGCGCAGGCTCAGCTGCCCGTCCCGTTCCAGCCGCGCGTGACCCGCGATCGGGCTGTTGCAGTGCCCTTGGAGCCCGTGCAACATCCTCCGCTCCGCACTTACACAGCGCCGGGTGTCCCTGTGGTCCAGCAGACGCACCAGTTCCACGATGTCGGGATCGGCGCGGCGGCAGTCCACGGCCAGCACCCCAGCGCCCACGGCCGGGACGATGTCCAGTGCCTCGCCCGCCCGATCGACGCCCAGCCGCCCCAGGCTCGCCCGCGCCAGGACGATCGCGTCGAACTCCTCGCCCGCGTCCAGCCGCCCGAGCCGGGAGTTGACGTTCCCACGCAGGTACTCCACCTTCAGGTCAGGCCGGATCTGCCCGAGCTGCGCGCGCCGCCGCACCGCTGAGGTTCCCACCCGCGCCCCCGGTGGGAGATCGGCCATGCACCGAGCCTCACTCGCCATCGGAAACAGCATCACATCGGCCGTGTCGTCACGCTGCACGTAGGCGGCGAACACCAGCCCTTCCGGACGAGGCTCGTCACCAGGGACGTCCTTGAGACAGTGCACCGCGACGTCCACCCGCCCGGTCACCAACGCCCGGTCGATCTCCCTCATGAACGCGCCCTTGCCGCCCAGCTCGCCCAGGTGGCCCCGATGCCGATCTCCGGCCGTCTGGATCCCGACCACCTCAACCCGGACGCTGGCCAACTCTTCCAGCCGCGCCGCCACGCCGCGCGCCTGCGTCATCGCCAACGGAGACGTCCGCGTCCCCAACCGCAGCATTCCGCCCCCGCCCGACCAGGAGAACACCGGTTCCACTCCGCCGGCCCCGGCCAGGACGACATCTGTCCCGGCAGATGTTCCACCTCGACTGCCGGAGTCCACTTCACACCCCATCGCCCGCCCCTTCCATCACTTCCCCGAGAACCCTTGCACTTGAGCGCTGCCGCGATCAGGCGTACTCGCGGAACGGGAACAGGCGGTGCTTCAACAGCAGGTCCAGGGCTTCGGCCGCCGCCTTCGCGTCCCCGCACGGCGAGATGAACCCACCCCGTCCGTCCCCTGCCTCGAAGTAGCCCCACGCCTCGCCCGGCAACGCGCGCACCGTCACCACGGCCCCGATGTCGTCGGCGCGCCCACTGGCGTACACCCACAGCAGCGGCACCGGAAACCGGAACTCCCGCTTGTCGTACAGCCCGACGCATCGCCAGCCCAGAGGCTTCAGCGCGACGCGGAGGACCTCCAGTCTCCGCACGGCCGGGTCATACCCCCGCCCGTACTCGGCCACCGTGTCCGGGGCCGCGTCCGGGAGGCTCCACCCGCCGTCTCCGGCGTCGGTCACGGTGATGCGGGCCCATCCCGGACGCAACGCCACGGCAACCGACACATAGCGGGTCAGTCGGGGGTCGTGTGGGTGCGGGGGTTGGTGTGGTCGCCGTTTTTCAGGAGGGTGGCGTGGTCGTCATCGGTGGCCTCGCGCTTGCCGTGGCCCAGCCACAGGTCGGGGCGCCGTCGCCGGACGGCCTCTTCGGCTCGCTTGGACGCCCGCATGCGCCGCGCGGTCCCGGTGTTCGAGTGGTTGGGGAGGCAGATCTGCAGGTACGGCCGCGGGAGGTCCGGCCGAGGGGAGTCCCCTTCGCGAAGGTAGTACCTCAGGACCGGATCGTTCGGGTCCGGCGCCTGGCGCGGGAATACCTCGACACGGTGGCTGTTCCTGGTGTCGCCGCGCATGGTGATGGGGCGCTTGAGCACGACGGTGCCGACACCCGCGATCGCTTCCCACGGCACCGCCGTGGCCGTGGCGCCGTCCTTCCACCACACCCCGTGCCCGTCGAAGCCGAGCCTGGCGATCCGGCGCGCTCTGACGAACACGGTCCGCAGCAGCCCGATCCCGGCGCCCAGCAGCAGCGCGGCGATGACACCCCAGACGACGAGGGTCGACACCGGCCCGCCCCGCGCCATGGCCCGGATCGTGGCGGCGCCGAGCGCCAGGGGCGCGCAGGCGAGCAGGGAGACGAAGACCAGCAACCTGCGCGAGGTCAGTCCGATCCAGTCGGTGTCCGCGGCCGGGACGATCGTGCTCCCGAGATCGTGTTCCGTCGGAGTCGGCGACATGGCGGGAACCCTACAAGTCCGCGTTCCCGCGGATCACATGGACCGGACGGGGGCCTCGGTGATGGCGCCGTCCTCCAGCCATCGCCATGACCAGCAGCAGGACGGGCCCGGTGTACCGGAGCCGGCGCCGCCCGACCTGCCGGGCGCCGAGCGCTGGCACGAGCCCGCGGCCCGGGTCGCGGCCCGCTCGGCGAAGCGGGAGACCACCGGCACCACCCGGAGCAGCAGCATCCCGCCGGCGAGCAGCGCCAGGGCGGGACCGGCCACGATGAACGGGTCGACGCCCGCCGCCCCTTCCCGGGCGCCCGCGCCGTCCGCCCCGTACCGGTTGAGCCGCCAGATCGCGAGCCCGGCGACCAGCAGCCACGCGCACCCGGCCAGCAGGACCAGCTGGATCACCGGGATCAGCATCGTGGACCGTGCCACCCGGACGGCCTCCCGTAGCTGCGCGGTCAGCTCCGGCAGCTGCGTGACGAGGGTGAACCGCGTCCCCTGACCGGCCTCCTCGAAGATCTCCTCGCCTCCGGCGACGCGGTCGGCGCGGGCGCCGAGCTCGTCCGGGCCGACGTCCCGCAGGTCGGGCAGGACGGTGAAGCGCGCCTCCGAGCCGGTGCCGGTGAAGCGCCTTCCGAACACCTCGGGAGGCACGACCAGCGGCCCGTAGGTGGTGTAGTCGAGTCGTTCGACGCCGGTCGTGACGAGCGTGTCGCCCTGCCAGAAGTGGTGCTTCGGCTCGGGGACGTCGAAGAGCCCGACGATCCGCACCTTCTCGACCGACGTCCTGTCGCCCCGTCCGTGGAAGGTGAGGACGTCGCCCACGCCGGCGTCCATGGCCCGGGCGGCGGCGCCGGGCAGCACCGCCTCGATCGCGCCGGAACCGGAACCGGCGCTCGGCCAGCGGCCCTCGCTGAGCCGCGCGTGCTTCTCGATCCCGGTGTAGGCGGCGAACCGCGTCAGCTCGGGATGCTCGGCGTCCTCCTGGCCGGGGAGCGTGTAGGTGTCGCCGCGGACGCTCATCGACACCGACAGCGGCACGTCCCCGTAGATCCGCCCGAGCGCGCCGCCGACCTGCCCGCGCACCTCCGCGAGCCCGCCTCGGGGACGTGCGCGCCGACCGTCGTCCCGACCGACGCGAACCCCGCCTCCGCGAGGGTGCGCCGCAGGCCCTCGCGGGTCACCGACCCCGAGTAGCCGACCAGCGCCGTGAGGACAGGCGTCGCGAACAGCGCGGTCGCGCAGGCGGCCAGCACCAGCGTGCGGTCACCGGCCATCCGCCTGGGCACCGGCCCCCGTCGCCCCATGGCAGCAAAAGATCACCGGTGCCGGTGCCGCAACAGACCCAGCGATGGTTCTTTGACGATTCGCAACGATTTCGCGATCTACGCACCGGACGCCACCGTAAGGATCTCGTAAACGGGTTGGCGCACGGTGGTTCCGGCGAGCCGGAAGGCGCGACCATCGGAGCCACGGAGGACACCATGCGCAAGATCATCAACTCGACGTACGTCTCGCTCGACGGCGTTGTCGAGAACCCGCAGAACTGGACCCCGGCCTACTTTCAGGACGAGGCCGCCGCCTACGCCCGCGACCTGCTGTTCACCTGCGACGCCCTGCTGATGGGGCGCGAGACGTTCGACGGCTTCTCGCAGGCGTGGCCGGCCATGGAGGAGGCGGCCGGCGACTTCGGGGTCCGGATGAACACCATGTCCCACTACGTGGTGTCCGATTCCCTCAAGAAGCCCGGCTGGGGCGACACGACGGCGATCCCGCGGGCCGGCGCCGTCGCCGAGATCACCAAGCTGAAGGAGCAGGAGGGCCGGAACATCCTGCAGTACGGCTTCGGCCCGGTTTCGCGGACGCTCGTGGAGAACGGCCTGCTGGACGAGCTGCGGCTGTGGATACACCCGGTGATCGTCGGCCCGGCCGACCGGAACGAGTTCCTCGCCCGCGCGGACTTCTCGGCCTCGTTCGAGCTGGCGGACACCAGGACGTTCGGCACCGGCGTCATCGTCGCCACCTACGTTCCCGCCGCGAAGTAGCCGGGCGGCGCCCGGAGAGGGCAGGTCTCCGGCCGTCGCGCCGAGGCCCTGCCCGTTCGCGTCAGGCGAGCTGGTCGAGGACGTCGCGCAGGATGGCGGAGGTGCGGGCCGGCGGCTCCGCCTGGACGCCGAGACGGTTCAGCACGTCCCGGTAGAGGGTGACGTCGGACGGCTTGTCCGGGTACAGCGCGCCGGTCAGCTGCTCCACGTAGACGACGTCGGGAAGCTCGGGCTCGGCGAACCGCAGCAGCGTCATCGGGCCGCTCACGGCCGCGTGGCCGCCGGTGGCGAACGGCAGGACCTGCACGGTGACGTTCGGCCGCCGCTCCATCTCGACCAGGTGCCGGACCTGCGCCCGCATCGTCTCGGCGCCGCCGACCACGCGGCGCAGCGCCGCCTCGTCCAGCACCGCCCACAGCTTCAGCGGGTCGGGACGGTCGAACACGCGGCGCCGCCGCATCCGGAGCCCGACCCGCCGCCCGATCTCCTCCTGGGTGGCCGCCGGGTGGCGGGCGGCGAGCAGCGCGCGGGCGTAGTCGGCGGTCTGCAGCAGCTCCGGGACGTCCTGCACCTCGTACACGCGGCTGACCACGGCCCCCTGCTCCAGCCCCAGGTAGGGCTCGAACCAGCCCGGCACCACGTCGGCGTACTCCTGCCACCAGCCGGGGACGTTCGCCTCCTCGGCCAGTTCGAGCAGCGCCTCGCGGCGGGCGGGGTCGGTCACGCCGTAGACGGTCAGCAGGTCGGCGACGTCGCGCTCCTTGAAGCCGACGCGGCCCAGCTCCATCCGGCTGATCTTGGAGTGGGAGGCGCGGATCTCGTACCCGGCGTCCTCGGTGGAGGTCCCGGCCGCCTCGCGTAGCCGGCGCAGCTGGGCCCCGACCAGCATCCGCAGCACCGTGGGGCCCGCCGCCCGGTAGTCCTGCGCGCGGGCGTGCGGCACGGGAGACCTCCTCGACGGCGTGGAAACGTTTCTACGGGAAGAAGCTACTCGCCGGCCGCCCCCGTGCCCACCGAACCGACCAGACCAGAATGTCCAGGTTCGCCACAATCTCTATGGAAATGCTGAACATCTCACCCTCGGAACGGGGATGAGCTGGACGATACGAATCCCGGAAAAAATCTGGGAAGAAGCCGGGCGAGGATGTCGATCCGGTCACTGCTCGTTCGACGCGTCAGCGAGAGGCCGGAGAGACCGGCCCGCGAGACGGAGGAGACGGCCATGCGCTTCCTGATGATGACGACGGACACCGGCGCCGACCAGGGCCCGCCCGACGAGGCCATGCAGATCGAGATGGGCAGGTTCATCGAGGAGATGTCCAAGTCCGGTGCGCTGCTGGCGACCGGCGGGCTGGAGCCGGGCGGCACCCGCATCACCTCGTCGGGCGGCAAGGTCAGCGTCACCGACGGGCCCTTCACCGAGTCCAAGGAGGCCGTCGTCGGCTTCGCGCTGATCGAGGTCCGCACCCGGGAGGAGGCGATCGAGCTGTCCAAGCGGTTCTGGCAGATCGTCGGGGACGGCGCGGGCGTCATCAAGCAGGTCTTCGGCCCCGGGGACCCGGTGCCCGGCATGTGACCACGCCCCGGCCGCCGCCCCGGCTTGCGCGGCGGCCGGGGCGGGTGCTCTCATCGGCAGCGTGACGGCTTCGAGCGGGCCCGACGTGCACGGATCCGACGTGCACGAGTCCGACGTGCGCCGTTCCCGGGCGCGCCGCTCCGGCGCGCACGGGTCCGGGGTGCACGCGAGCATCGAGGCGGTGTGGCGGCTGGAGGCCGCGCGGATCATCGCCGGGCTCGCCCGGATGGTGCACGACATCGAGCTCGCCGAGGAACTCGCGCAGGACGCCCTGGTCGCCGCGCTCGAACAGTGGCCGGAGTCAGGCGTCCCGGACAACCCGGGCGCCTGGCTCATGGCCGTCGGCAAGCGCCGCGCCATCGACCGGATCCGCCGGCGGGAGCGCTTCGAGCGCAAGCTGGAGGAGATCGGCCGCGACCAGGAGACGCGGCCCGCGCCGGAGATCGACGTCCCCGACGACGAGCACATCGAGGACGACGTCCTGCGGCTGGTCTTCACCGCGTGCCACCCCGTCCTGTCCACGCAGGCCAGGGTCGCGCTGACGCTGCGCATGCTCGGCGGCCTGACCACCGACGAGATCGCGCGGGCGTTCCTGACGTCCGAGCCGACCGTCGCGCAGCGCGTCGTCCGGGCGAAGCGGACGCTGTCGGACGCCGGCGTCCCGTTCGAGGTGCCCGAGGGCCCCGACCGCGCCGCCCGGCTGTCCTCGGTGCTGGAGGTCGTCTACCTGATCTTCAACGAGGGGTACACCGCGACCGCCGGGGACGACTGGGTGCGGACGGACCTGTGCCAGGAGGCGCTGCGCCTCGGCCGGATCCTCGCCGGCCTGGCGCCGGGCGAACCCGAGGTGCACGGCCTCGTCGCGCTGATGGAGGTCCAGGCGTCCCGCATCCGGGCGCGGACCGGCCCGTCCGGCGAGCCCGTCCCGCTGCTCGACCAGGACCGCGGCCTGTGGGACCGGCTCCTCATCCACCGGGGCTTCGCCTCACTGCTCCGGGCCAAGGAGATCGGCGAACCGCCCGGCCCCTACGTCCTTCAGGCCGCGATCGCCGCGAGCCACGCGCAGGCGCCCGCCGCCGAGGACACCGACTGGGCGCAGATCGCGTCCCTCTACGAGATCCTCGCGCGCACCGCGCCGTCCCCGATCGTGGAACTGAACCGCGCGGTGGCGGTCGGCATGGCGCACGGCCCGGACAAGGGCCTCGAACTCGCCGACGCGCTGGTGGACGAGCCGTCCCTGCGCGGCTACCACCTGCTGCCGAGCGTCCGCGGCGACCTGCTGGCACGGCTCGGCCGCCGGGACGAGGCCCGCGCGCAGTTCGAACGCGCCGCGGAGCTCACCCGCAACGCGCCCGAACGCAAGATCCTCCTGGACCGCGCCGCCTCCCTGTGATCCCGGGGCCGTGAGCCCGCGACAGGCCCCAACCATGGTTTGGTACTGATGGAGCCAGGGAGCAACGGAGGGAATCCCAGTGATCACTGATTCGGACGTCGCCGCCGCGGCGGCGCGCGTCGCCGGCCAGGTCCGCAGGACGCCGCTGCTCGCGGTCGACCCGGCGCCGCTCGCACCCGCCGCGCGGATGTGGCTCAAGCTGGAGCAGACCCAGCACACCGGGTCCTTCAAGGCGCGTGGCGCCTTCAACCACATCCTGGCCGCGCGGGAGGCGGGACGGCTGCCGGACACCGGGGTCGTCGCGGCCTCCGGAGGCAACGCGGGCCTCGCGTTCGCGTACGCGGCGGCGCGGGCCGGCGTCCCGGCCGAGGTGTTCGTCCCGGAGACGGCGCCCGTCGTGAAGGTCGCCCGGCTCCGCGCGCTCGGCGCCACCGTCAGCCAGATCGGGACCCGGTACGCGCAGGCGCAGGAGGCCGCCACCAAGCGCGCCGCCGACTCCGGGGCGCTGTTCTGCCACCCCTACGATCTGCCGGAGGTCTGCGCGGGCCAGGGAACGCTGGGGCTGGAGATCCTGGAGCAGACCGGCGGCGAGGTCGACACGGTGCTGCTGGCGGTCGGCGGCGGAGGGCTGATGGCGGGCGTCGCCGCCGCGCTCGACGGCCGCGCCCGGGTCGTCGGCGCCGAGCCCGAGCGCGTCCCGACCCTGGAACGCGCCCTCCACGCGGGACGCCCGGTCGACGTGGACGTCTCCGGCGTCGCCTCCGACTCCCTGGGCGCCACCCGGCTCGGCGAGATCGCGTTCGCGGTCGCCTCCCGCACCGGCGTTCGCCCCGCCCTGGTGACCGATGAGGCGATCACCGACGCCCGCCGGTTCCTCTGGGACGAGTACCGCCTCGTCACCGAACACGGCACCGCCACGGCCGTCGCCGCCCTCCGCGCGGGCGCCTACCGCCCGGCGCCCGGCGAACGCGTCGTGGTCGTCCTCTGCGGCGCCAACACCGATCCCGGCGACCTGTGACCGCGGTTCAGCGGAGGGACTGGAGGGGGAGCAGCCGGACGGGACGCTCGGCGGCGGTGGACTGAGTCGCGGCCTGGCTGCCGCAGAGGGCCTCCACGGCGTGGGCGCCCAGCGCGTTGTCGATCGGGTGCGGGATCGGGACGCCCTTGGCGTCGAGCTGCTGGTACTTCGTCAGGTTGAGGGCGAGGGACATCTGCCGCGACCCGTCCTCGGAGGAGAGCGACTGGGTCGCGGCTCCGAAGACCGCGCCGTCATGCCCCCAGAACGTCCCGCACGGCAGGCTGAGCGCGTAGAGGCCGAGGCCGTAGTTCATCAGGAAGTTGCCGTCCGGGTCGTTCACCGCGACGGCGCGCTTCATCTGGACGAGCGCCTCCTCGCCGATCAGGTCGCCGGTGAGGAGCCTGCGGTAGAAGCGGTCGAGGTCGCCCGTGGTGGAGACCAGCGCCCCCGCCGTCCAGGCCCAGCTCATGTCGTACGTGCTGTAGTCGCGGGGCGGGTCGGCCTGCTGGTAGAGCGATTCGTACATCCGCGAGTGCGGGCCGAAGACCCACGGACTGGATGGGAAGTAGGTGTTCTTCAGCCCGGCCTTGGCGATGACGTGCCGGGAGATGTACTCCTCCGCCTCGGTCCCCGTCACCTTCTCCAGGAGCATCCCGGCGATGATGTAGTTGGTGTTGGAGTACGACCAGCGCTCGCCCGGGATGCCGGTGCGCTGCGCCTGCAGCCCCCAGGTGACGAGCTGCTTGGGCGGGACGTCCCGGAAGCGGTGCTCGTCCAGGCTCCTGGGCGACAGCTCGCCCAGCGACGGGAACGCCGAGACGACGTAGTCGCCGATGCCGCTGGTGTGGTTCAGGAGCATCCGCACCGTGGTCTGCTCCCCGAGCTCGCCCGGGACGAGGCCGGGCAGATAGCGGCTCACCGGTGTGTCGAGCCCGACGCGGCCCTCTTCGACCTGCTGGAGGATCGCCGTGGCCACGAACGTCTTGGTGATGCTCCCGGCCCGCTGCCGCATGTTCGGCGTGACGGGGCGCTCCGTTCGGATGTCGGCGACACCGGACGCGCCCGCCCACCTGGTGCGGCCGTCCCGTGCGGCCGAGTACAGCCCGTACATCCCGGCGTCGTGGGTGGCGTCGAGGGTGGCGCGCAGCTTCGCGGGGTCGAACGGACCGGCCGGTGGACGCGCGGAGGGCGGTGTGAGCGCGGTGGGCGCACGGTCAGGCGCGGCCGTGGCCGGCATCTGCCCGAGCGCCATCGCCAGTACCACCGCCGCGCCGGCCGCCATGAGCCGCCGCCGCCCGAACCGCCTCGCCATCGTCCTCATCTCCCAGCCCTCGACCCCGCCAGGGAGAGTCTGCTAGGAGATCATCCACATTGTCATCCCGCCCCGGGAACAGTTCGGTCTCGCACGCGGCGGTCCCGGGGTTCGCGCGGTCAGCCGAGCAGGTCGGCGAGGGTCTCGCGGCGGGACGGGTGGCGCAGCTTGTGCATGCCCTTGGACTCGATCTGCCGGATGCGCTCGCGCGTCACCCCGTAGACCTTGCCGACCTCTTCGAGCGTCTTGGGCTCGCCGCCGGCCAGCCCGAACCGCATCGAGATCACGCCCGCCTCGCGTTCGGTGAGCGTCTCCAGCACCGCGTCCAGGCGCCCCCGGAGCATCGAGGAGGCGACGACGTCGGCGGGGTCGCCGCCGTCCGGGTCCTCGATGACGTCGCCGAGCTCGCCGTCGCCGTCCTCGCCGAGCGGGGTGTGCAGCGACAGCGGCTCGCGGGACTGCCTCCGCAGCCACTCCACCTTCTCGGGCGTGACGTCCAGCTCGACGGCCAGCTCCTGCGAGGTCGGCTCGCGGCCGAGGTCCTGCATCATCCGGCGGCGGACCCGCGTCATCCGGTTGAGGACCTCGACGACGTGGACGGGGATGCGGATCGTGCGGCTCTGGTCGGCCAGCGCGCGGCTGATCGCCTGCTTGATCCACCAGACGGCGTAGGTGGAGAACTTCAGGCCCCGGCGGTACTCGAACTTCTCGACGGCGCGGATCAGCCCGAGGTTGCCCTCCTGGACGAGGTCGTTCAGCGGCAGGCCGTGGCCCATGTAGCGCTTGGCGAGCGAGACGACGAGGCGGAGGTTCGCCTCGACCATGTGCGTCTTGGCGCGGCTCCCGTCGGCGGCGATCCACTCCAGGTCCGCGCGGTCCTGGAGGCTCAGGTCGTCGCCGAGGACTTCGAGGCGCTCGCGGGCGAACAGGCCGGCCTCGATGCGCTTGGCCAGGTCTACCTCCTGCTCGGCGGTGAGCAGCGCGGTACGCCCGATGCGGGAGAGGTAGTCCTTCATCGGGTCGACGAGGTTCACGGTGGCGCGGGGGGGTGCGCTCTTCGTGCGGCTGGCGTTCAGGGCGGTGTCCTTTGCTCGTCCGGCTGCTCGCCCGGCCGGGAGGGAACGGGTCACGCGATCTCGGTACCCGCGCCTTCGGCTGTGTAATCCTGGAGTGCCCTTGGCGGTCGGGCCCTAGAGGGCCCTCTCTTCGGCGGGCACTCCGGTGCGATCGCTGCATCGCTCCGAACTCGCCTTGCGGCTCGCTTCGCGATCAGGTTTCTCGCAGGCTCGAAACCTGCCTTCGGACGCGATCGCAGTGGTTTTGGTTGTTGCGGGGTCGGTGTGGTGGCTGGGGTCGGTGCGATCGCATCGGCTCTGGTCGGTGCGGGGTTGCGGCGGTGGCTGGGTCAGGTGATTACCAGGAGGAGGTCGCCTGCTTGGACCGGAGTTGTTGCGGGGACTGCCAGGCGGGTCACCTTGCCTGTGGTGGGGGCGGTTATGGCGGCTTCCATCTTCATTGCCTCGATGGTGGCCACCACGTCTCCTGCCGCTACTTCGTCGTTCTTGGAGACGCGCAGGGTTACCGAGCCGTCGAAGGGGGCGGCCACGTGGCCTGGTTCGTCCGGATCGGCGCGCTCGATCGGCGGGGCATCCGACGCGACGGACTTGTCGCGGACGGAGAGCGTCCGGAGCTGGCCGTTCACCGTGCAGATGACCTGGCGGACGCCCGCCTCGTCCACGGCTCCGACTGCCTCCAGGCCGGCCAGCACGCGGACGCCGGGTTCGAGGTCGAACGCGACCTCGTGGCCCGTGCGGAGGCCGTAGAGGAACGGGCCCGTCGGCAGGACGGACAGGTCGCCGTAGGACGCGCGGGCTTCGCGGTAGTCCTTGGCGGGGCCGGGGAAGAGGAGGCGGTCCAGCGTGTCGCGCACCTCGGGGCCGGCGAGCGCCTTCTCCTCGGCGCCGGTGAGTTCGGCTCGCGCGGGCGTGTAGGCGCGTCCTGCCAGGGCCTTGCTGCGGAAGGGCTCGGGCCAGCCGCCGGGCGGGTCGCCCAGTTCGCCGTTCAGGAACCCGATGACGCTGTCGGGGATGTCGTAGCGGTCGGGGTTCTCGGCGAAGTCGTCGGGGTCGGCGCCCGCCGCGACGAGGTGGAGGGCCAGGTCGCCGACGACCTTGCTGGACGGGGTGACCTTCACGGGGCGCCCGAGGATCGCGTCTGCCGCCGCGTACAGGCGCTCGATCTCCTCGAAGCGGTCGCCCAGGCCGAGCGCCACGGCCTGCTGCCGCAGGTTGGACAGCTGCCCGCCCGGGATCTCGTGGCGGTAGACGCGGCCGGTCGGCGACGGCAGGCCCATCTCGAACGGGGCGTACAGCTTCCGGACGGCCTCCCAGTACGGCTCCATGGCGGTCAGCGCGTCCAGGTCGATCCCGGTGGCGTGCTCGGTGAAGTCGGTCGCGGCGACGATCGCTTGGAGCGGCGGCTGGCTGGTGGTGCCCGACAGGGGCGCGGCGGCGCCGTCGACGGCGTCGACACCGGCTTCGATGGCGGCGATGTAGGTACCGATCTGGCCGCCGGCCGTGTCGTGGGTGTGCAGGTGGACGGGCAGGTCGAAACGCTCCCGGAGGGCGGCGACCAGAGTGCGGGCGGCGGGGGCGCGCAGCAGGCCGGCCATGTCCTTGATGCAGAGGACGTGGACGCCCGCCTCCACGAGCTGCTCTGCGAGCCGCAGGTAGTAGTCGAGGGTGTAGAGCCGCTCGTCCGGGGACGAAAGGTCCCCGGTGTAGCAGAGGGTCCCCTCGACAAGGGCGTGGGTCTGGAGCGCGGCGTCGATGGCGGGGCGCATGCGTTCGACGTCGTTGAGGGCGTCGAACACACGGAAGATGTCGACGCCCGTACTGGCGGCTTCACGCACGAAGGCGCGGGCCACCGAGTCGGGGTATGGCGTGTATCCGACTGTGTTGCGGCCACGCAGAAGCATCTGGATGCACAGGTTCGGGGCGGCCTCGCGGATCGCGGCGAGCCTGTCCCAGGGGGATTCGCCCAGGAAGCGGAGCGCGACGTCGTAGGTGGCTCCGCCCCACGCCTCCACGGAGAGAAGCTGCGGCGTCATGCGGGCGAGGTGGGGCGCGGCGGCGAGCAGGTCGTAAGTGCGCACTCGCGTGGCCAGGAGCGACTGGTGCGCGTCCCGGAACGTGGTGTCGGTGACGGCCAAGGCGCTCTGGGCGCGGAGCTGCTCGGCGAACGCGCGCGCGCCGAGAGACAGGAGCCGGTCCCGGGAGCCCTGAGGGAACGGGTCGCCCATGGGCAGCGCGGGCAGCTTCGTCGCCGGGTCCAGGTCGGTGGGCGCGTCACCGTGCGGCTTGTTGACGGTGACGTCCGCCAGGTACCGGACGAGCCGCGTCGCCCGGTCGCCGCTCGACCGGGCGGTGAGCAGCTCGGGGTGCTCGCCGATGTAGGACGTCGAGACGCCGCCCGTGCGGAAGTCCGGCTCGTCCAGCAGCGCCTGGAGGAACGGGATGTTGGACGCGACGCCCCGGATGCGGAACTCGGCGACGGCCCGGCGGGCCCGCCGCACCGCCTCCTCGAACGTCCGGCCGCGGCAGGTCAGCTTGACCAGCAGCGAGTCGAAGTGGGGGCTGACGATCGCGCCGCCGTAGGCGGTGCCGGTGTCGAGCCGCACGCCGGCGCCGCCGGGCGACCGGTACGCCGAGATCTTGCCGGTGTCGGGGCGGAAGCCGTTCGCCGGGTCCTCGGTCGTGATGCGGCACTGGACGGCGAAGCCGCTCACCGTCACCTCGTCCTGCGCGATCCCCAGTTCGGGGAGCGTCTCGCCGCCCGCGACGCGCAGCTGGCTCTGGACCAGGTCGATGCCCGTGACCTCCTCGGTCACGGTGTGCTCGACCTGGATGCGCGGATTCATCTCGATGAAGACGTGCTCGCCCCGGTCGTTCACGAGGAACTCCACGGTGCCCGCGTTCTCGTACCCGATCTCCTGGGCGAACCTCACCGCGTCGTCGCAGAGCCGCTGGGCCACGTTCGGGTCCAGCTTCGGCGCGGGCGCGATCTCCACGACCTTCTGGTGGCGGCGCTGCACGGAGCAGTCACGCTCGCGCAGGTGGACGACCTGCCCGGCGCCGTCCGCGAGGATCTGCACCTCGATGTGGCGGGGGCGGTCCACCGCCTGCTCCAGGAACACCGTCGGGTCGCCGAACGCGCTCTCCGCCTCGCGGCGCGCCGCGTCCACGGCGGCCTCCAGGTCCTCGCGGGCGTCGACGCGGCGCAGCCCGCGCCCGCCGCCGCCCGCCGCGGCCTTGACGAACAGCGGGAAACCGACCTCGTCGGCCGCCGCCAGCTCCCCGCCCACGTCGGGCGTCGCCGACCGCAGCACGGGCAGGCCCGCGCGCCGCGCCGCCGCGACCGCCTCGATCTTGTTGCCCGCCAGGCTCAGCACGGCCGACGGCGGGCCGACGAACTTGATCCCGTTGCGCTCGCACGCCTCGGCCAGCTCCGGGCTCTCCGACAGGAACCCGTAGCCGGGGTAGACGGCGTCGGCGCCGACCCGGAGCGCGGTCTCCACGATGCCGTCCACGTCCAGGTAGGCCCGGACGGGGTGGCCGTGGTCACCGATCTCGTACGCCTCGTCGGCCTTCTGCCGGTGCAGGGACAGCCGGTCCTCGTGCGCGTAGACGGCGACGCTGGCGATGCCGAGCTCGTAGGCGGCGCGCAGCGCCCGCACGGCGATCTCACCACGGTTGGCGACGAGGAGCTTCGTGATCACGTGACCTCTCCCAGGAGACGGCTCGGGCGTGTCCGCCCGCGTCCGACGTCTCCCGGGCCTGAGCGCGACACTGAGCTCGGTGGTGAGCGAGACCGACCCGGCGGGCGAACCGGATCTTCGGATACCTACCCAGTTGACCGGCCCGCGCAGCCTCCCGGGACGCCCGAAAGTTGTGAACAAAGTGATGGAACGCGTCTGAGGTCAAAATGAGGCGTTATTCTCCGGCGTCCCGGCGTTGGTCGGTCCCCGTCGTTAGGCTGTTCGACCGGTTGAGGCTGTTCAACCTGTTGGTGTGCATTCGAGGGGAAACGCTGTGCGGCTGCCGGAGCATCTGGAACTTCTCGTGTCCGAGGGACCCGTCATCGACCTGTACGCGTTCGGGCCGTGGCGCGCCCCGGACGGACTGTACGAGGAGATCCGCGGCCGCGTCGACGCGCTCGTCCAGGACCCCCGCTCCGTCCCGCTGACCACCGGCGGTCACGGCATGATGACCAATCCGGCCTCGCTGGTCGCCGCCGAGATGATCAGCTTCCTGGCCTACCTGCCGGGCGCCGTGGCCCTCTACTCCGGAGCCTTCGACAGGCTGTACCACGAGTTCTTCGGACGCTACCTGCCCGAGAGCGCGGACCCGGCGAGCAAGCCGTCGCAATGGAGCGCCATGTCGGGCGAATTCCGGGCGTTCGAATGGCTGGAGGAGTGCGGCGACCAGGACCTCGCGCTCACCCTCGGGCGCGAGGCGCTCGGCGTCTTCGAGGGCCTGGCGCCGTTCGAGACCCGCCGCCGGGCCATGCTGAAGCTGTTCGACGATCCCCCGGCCGGGGACTGGCTCAAACTCCCCCTGAAGGAGCGGCGCGAGCTGTGGGCCGCGCAGGCCGACGACGACGTCATCGCCGCCCTGCCCGAACTGGCCGGCCCCATCTCGCACCTGGAATGGGTGTGCTCGGGCCTGCTGCCCGTCCACGAGCACCTGCGCGAGATCGCCCCGCACGACGAGACCGCCGACGAGCTGCTCGTCCACCTGATGCTCCAGGCCGACCTGGAGAAGGTGCCCGCCGAGCTTTCCGTGTGCCTCACCGAGGACAGGTTCGGCGCGCTGCTCCGCCTGTTCGAGGACAGGGCCGGCTCGTTCGACGCGAACGCGTGGTCGCTGGACGAATGGGCCTGGCTCGCGCGGGCCCTCGGCGCGGGGGGCATCGAGGCCTGCCGCGGCTGGCTGGACATGGCGATGCGCTTCACCGGCAGCGTCCGGGGCCTTCCGGGCGTGCCGTCGGCGCCCAACCGCGTGTGGATCCCGATCGGCGGGTTCCAGGAGGACGTCCACCGGCTGTTCACGCCGCGCCGCCGGATCGCCAACCCGCTCGCCGCGAAGCTCGGCAAGCCCGCCGCGGCCCGCCCGAGCGGATCCCGCGGCGGGACCGAGGTGGAGACCGACCTGGTCGGCCAGCCGGACGTCACCGCCGCGCTGGAGGAGATCGCCGCCGGTGCGGGGCCGGTCCGGCTGATGATCGTCGGCCCGGACGGCACCGGCAAGCGCGACGCGGCCCAGGAGATCGTCCGGCTCGTCCAGCAGCACGGGGTCGTCGACCCGCCGCTGTGGCTGTCCGGCGACTTCTTCGCCGCCAAGGAGGTCTCGTCCGCCACCTCGCAGCTCTACGCCGAGGCCCGGGACTCCGCCGGCGTGCGGCTCATGGTCATCGACGGGCTCGACGACATGTCCAAGGACGAGCGGAGCGGCGAGGCCATCCTGGAGCAGTTGCATCAGGCCGTCGACGTCCATGAGGATCTGCACGTCGTCGTCCTGTGCGAACCCGGAGGCGATGAGCGGATCCGCGAGCTCAACCCGGCGCTCGCCCTGCGGTTCCAGGTCGTCCCCACGCACCCGTTCACCGCCGACGGGCATGCGGAGCTGTTCAACCGGGCCCTCCAGCAGCGCGGGGCGCGTGCGCACAAGCGCGCCCTGACGGCCGCCGGCGAGCTGCTCGCCCGCACACCGCCCCTCCGCAACCTGCGCAACGCCCGCCTCTCCCAGCGGCTCGCCGACATCGTCGTGGAGGCCGTCCGCGAGCGGACCGAACCCGGCCAGGAACTCGTCGTCAAGCGTCCCGACGTCCCCGCCTCGTTCGGCTCCTCGGGCGCCGACCCGATGGCCGAGCTCGAAGCCCTCACCGGCCTCGGCGGCGTCAAGCACGAGATCGAGCTGCTCATCGCCGGCGCGAAGGCCGCGAAGATGCGGCGCGACGCGGGGGTGGCCGTCCCGGCCCCGCCCGCCAGGCACATGGTGTTCACCGGCAACCCGGGCACCGGCAAGACCGTCGTCGCGCGGCTGTTCGCCCGCATCCTCAAGGACCTCGGCGTGCTGACGTCCGGGCACCTCGTCGAGGCGACCCGCTCGACGCTCGTCGGCACCTACATCGGCGAGACCGCCGTGAAGACGAGGAAGGTCGCGCAGCGCGCCGTCGGCGGCGTCCTGTTCATCGACGAGGCGTACTCGCTGTTCCAGGAAGGCGTGGAGGAGGACTACGGCCCCGAGGCCGTCGCCGAGCTCCTGAGGGTGATGGAGAACCACCGCGACGACCTCGTCGTCATCGTCGCCGGCTACGAGCGCGAGATGCGGCGGTTCATCGCGTCCGACCCCGGCCTGGCGTCCCGCTTCCCCAGCACGGTCCGGTTCCCCGACTTCGCCGACACCGAGCTCATCGAGATCTTCACCGGCCAGGTCGCGGCGGCCGGCCTCGAACTGACGCCGGACGCCCGCGACCGGGTGGCCGACCTCCTGCGCCGCGCCCCGCGCGGCCGCTCGTTCGGCAACGCCCGCGTCATGCGCAACCTGTGCGAGCGCGCCGCCGCGCTGCAGGCCCGCCGCGTCACCGCCCTGCCCAAGCCGACGCCGGACGACCTGGCCGCCCTGCTCGCCGAGGACATCCCGGACACCCTCTCCGGCGCCACCCGCGTCCGGCCCGTCACCGACCCGCTCGCCGACCTCGACGCGCTCATCGGCCTCGCGGACGTCAAGCGGGAGGTGCACCGCCTCGCCGCCGAGGCCCGCGCCGGCGACCTGCGCCGCGCGGCCGGGCAGCCGGTCACCGTCCCGAGCCGGCACATGGTGTTCACCGGGAACCCCGGCACCGCCAAGACGACCGTGGCCCGCCTCATCGCCTCCCTCTACGCGGACCTCGGGCTGCTCTCGTCCGGGCACCTCGTCGAGGTCTCCCGGGCCGACCTCGTCGGCTCCTACGTCGGCCAGACGGCGCCGCGCGTGCGGGCCGCCGTCGAGCAGGCCCTCGGCGGCGTCCTGTTCATCGACGAGGCGTACTCCCTGTCCGGCGACTCCTACACCCAGGAGGCCGTCTCCACGCTCGTCCAGCTCATGGAGGAGTACCGCACCGACCTGGTCGTCATCGCCGCGGGCTACGAGCGGGAGATGAAGGCGTTCCTCTCCGCGAACTCGGGGCTCGAATCCCGCTTCCCCAAGCGCCTCGCCTTCCCCGACTACTCCGACGACGAACTCGTCGAGATCTTCACGCACCTCGCCGCCGCCGAGGGGCTCCAGCTGGCCGAGGGCGTCCCCGCGCGCGTCCGCGGCCTGCTCCGCGACGTCCCCCGCGGCCCCTCGTTCGGCAACGGGCGGCTGATGCGCAACATCCTCGACGCCGCCGTCGCCACCCAGTCCGAACGCCTCACCGCCTCGTCGGACGCCTCCGAGCTGTCCACCCTGTCCGCCGACGACCTCCGCCCGGACAAGCCCGCCTCATCCGACAAGGGCCCGGGCCTGTACCTGTGACGGCCCCCGGGGACAGGGGAAGGGCCGGATCTGGACGGATTCACGAATGGGAACGATCAGCGGAATAGAGGTAAAGCCTTTGCGGTTGCAACTACTGTGCTAGATCCGGGTGAGCCGGGTAGCACGCATGTCCATGCGCCATGGAGGTGAACGTGCCGAGCAGCATCCCCAGAACCCGCAGTAGTGCTCCGCGCGAGCATGTGAGGACGACCTCGCTGCGCGCCCTCGCGGTCGCCGCGCGACTGGAACGCGGTCATGACCTGGACGACCCATCCGGCAATGACCTGGAGGGTCCACCGGGCAAGGCAGAAGGCCGGGAAGAGCCACGCCCAGAGCGGCGGACGCCCGACCCGGCCTGACACGCAACCCCCGCCCGCCCCCGGGCGCGTTGACATGCGGCGTGTTGTTGTTATGAGCGCGTCGAAAACAACAACACGCCGCAAGTCAACGAGGTGGCTAGGATCTCGCTCCGGTGAAGAGTGCGTGAACGGCGGCGCGCGCGCGTTCCGCACCCACGTTCTCGACCATCGCGGTGAGGTGTTCCGCGCTGAGCGCGGCGAGCAGCGCGTGCGCCAGGGCATCGCCATCGGGGACGATCTGGTCGAGCAGGATGGTCACGTGCCGGTGCCAGAAGCCGTAGGCGCCGATGCGGTACCGGGCGCCCGGCGAGGCCGTCTCCGACATGCGGACCAGGGGCAGATGCCTTAGCACATAGTCCAGGTAGGCGTCGGCGAAGGCGTGCAGGCGTTCGGACGGAGGGACGGCCGTGTCCGCGTCCCCCGGCCCGAGCGGGGGCGGGCCGGACAGGATCGCGTCCTGCAGGTCGCGCTCGCGTTCCTCCATGAGCGCCACAGCGAGTCCGGCCTTGTCGCCGAACCGGCGGAAGAGGGTCCCCTTGCCGACGCCCGCGGCCGCGGCGACCGTGTCCATCGAGACCGAGTCGGCGCCGTGCCGCGCGAAGAGCGCGGCGGCGGCTTCGAGCACCTTCACCCGGTTGCGCGCGGCGTCCGCGCGCTCCTTGGGCGGCGGCGTGCGCATCAGCTCGAGGTCGACGCTCCTCCCGCCGGCCGGACCGCGGTCCATCACTCGCGCCCACTCCTTCCTGGCCTTTCGACTGAATCGGACTGTAGTCCCGTTAATTCTGATCCGCTGTGCGCTAGATCAACTGCTTTGCGGAGCGCATACCATCATCTGCCCATAGGCTTGCTGCGTTGTCTTGCCTATGAACCGAAGGTGACGGGGAGCGAGTGGCGTGACGGACAGGACGATGCCGGACGCCCTACCACTGCGGTCGGGCGATCCGACCGAACTGGGCGGGTACGAGATCCTGGGCCGGCTGGGGACGGGCGGCCAGGGAGCGGTCTTTCTCGGCCGCCCCGCCGGCATGCCTGGGAACATCCCCGCCGCCGACTACGTCGCCGTCAAGCTGCTCCACGGCGGGCTCGCCGGTGACGAGTCGGCCCGCGCGCGCTTCGTCCGCGAACTCGAGGTCGCCAAGCGCGTGGCCCGGTTCTGCACCGCGCAGGTCCTGGACGCCGACGTCGCCGGCGACCAGCCGTACATCGTCAGCGAGTACGTCCCCGGCGTGTCCCTGCACCACGTGGTCCGCACGGACGGCCCGCGCACGGGCGGCGCGCTGGAGCGGCTCGCCATCAGCACGCTGACCGCGCTGACCGCGATCCATCAGGCCGGAATCATCCACCGCGACTTCAAGCCGCAGAACGTGATGATGGGGCCGGACGGCCCGCGCGTCATCGACTTCGGCGTGGCGCGCGCGATGGACGCGGCCGGTGAGACGCAGAACGTGGGCACTCCCGCCTACATGGCGCCCGAGCACTTCACCGGCGGTGAGTTCAGCACGGCCTCCGACATGTTCTCGTGGGGCACGACCATGGTGTTCGCCGCCACGGGACGCCGCGCCTTCGGCAACGACGAGATGGCCGCGGTCATGCACCGGATCCTGAACTCCGAGCCGGACCTGAGCGACCTGCCGAACCCGATGCGCGAGCTCGTCGAGGTGTGCCTGGCCAAGGACCCCGCGCAGCGCCCGACCGCCCGCGAGGCCCAGGAACGCCTGGTCGGCGCGGCCAGCGACGCGTCCGCCGGCGCGTCGCCCGGCCCGCAGCCCGGCCCGCCACC
>NZ_SMKH01000131.1 GCF_004348515.1 Actinomadura sp. KC345
GCCTTCCCCCGCGCGGACGAGTTCGACCCCGGACGCACCCCGAACCCGCACGCCGGCTTCGGGCACGGGCGCCACATGTGCCTCGGCGCGCCGCACGCCCGCGTCCAGCTGCAGGTCGCGCTCGCCGCGCTCCTCCACCGCTTCGGCGACCTCTCCCTGGCCGTCGGCCCGGAGCGCCTCGAATGGCGCGACCGGATGTTCGTGCGCGGCCTCTGGAGGCTTCCGGTGACCTGGACCCCCGGGCCCGGCCGGTGACGGGCCCCGCCTCCCGGCTGGCGCGGTACGTCCGGGGAAGCTACCCGCCGCTGCCCTCCCTGGTGTTCGCGGTGCTGTGGGCGTACGGGGTCACCGGGCTCTTCGCCGCCCTCGACCCGGAACCCTCCGGATGGCGGCCCGGCCCGGGGACGGCGGTCGCGGCGCTGACCCTCTTCGCGAACCTCCTGCTGATGCGGGCACTGGACGACACCCGCGACCTGGAGTACGACCGCCGTTTCCATTCCGCGCGCCCGCTGGCGGCCGGGGACGTCCGGACCGGTGACCTGGCCGCCCTCTACGGCGCGGTCGCGCCGGTCCTGGTCCTGCTGAACGCCGCGTGGCCGTGGCGGGCCGGAATTCTGCTCGTCCAGCTCGGGTACGCGGCCGGGGCGATCGCCGTCCACCGGCGGTGGCGGAGGCCCTCCGCGGACGACCTGTTCGCGAGCCTGCTGGTCGGCCTGCCGGTACCGGTCCTGCTCCACCTGTACCTGTACGCCGGTTACCTGGACGCGTCCGGGCACCGCCCCGGTGCCTCCGGGGCGGTCGCCGTCGTCGTGGTGGTGCTGGCGGCCGGGCACCACGAGCTGGCCGGGAAGGCCACGCGAGCACCCGAGGCGGGGGAGCGGACCTACGTGACGACCCTCGGTCTCACCGGGACGGTCGCGCTCGCCACCGCCGTCCCGGTGCTGTCCGCATGCCTGCTCGCCGCCTTTTCTCAGGCGCCGGCCGGGTGGACGCTCGCCGCGCCGGTCCCGCTCGTCTCGCCCGCCCTCGCCGCCTGGGCCGTCCGGCGCGGGCGGACGCGCTGGCCGCCCGGCGCGCCGGGCGCGTACCTGCTGCTGTCCTTCGCGAGCTACCTCGTGCTCGGGCTGGCCCGGTGACCGGAGCGCCGTGCCGTGCGGGCGGCCCCGTCCGTGATCAGCGGGCGGGCGGGTCAGGCTCCGGGCTGCAGCAGGATCTTGATCGCGCCGTCCTGCTTCTTCTGGAAGATCTCGTACGCCTGCGGCGCCTTCTCCAGCGGCCAGCGGTGCGTCGCGAGGTCCATGACGCCGAGCGGGTCGGCGTCGTCGGTGACGAGCGGCATCAAGCGGTCGATCCACTTCTTGACGTGCGCCTGGCCCATCCGCAGCGTGACGCCCTTGTCGAACATCCGCAGCATCGGCAGCGGGTCCGTCATGCCGCCGTACACGCCGATGAGGGCGATCGTGCCGCCCCGCCTGACGACCTCGATCGCGGTGCCCAGCGCGGCGAGCCGGTCGACCCCGACGCGGGACATCAGGGGCGCGGCGGCACTGCCCGGCATCAGCCCGGTGAGGGTCTGCGCGAACTTGGCGCCGGGCGAGCCGTGCGCCTCCATCCCGACCGCGTCGATCACCGAGTCGGTGCCGCGGCCGCCGGTGAGCTGCCGGACCGCGTCCGGGACGTCGTCGGCGTCGTCGGCGTCGATGACCTCGATGCCGTGCCGCCGCGCCATCTCCAGCCGCTCGGGCACGAAGTCGACGGCGATCACCCGGTGGCCGAGGTGGCGCGCGATGCGGGCGGCCATCTGCCCGATCGGCCCGAGGCCGAGCACGGTGACCGTCCCGCCCTCGGGGACGCCGGCCCAGTCGACGGCCTGCCACGCGGTCGGGAGCACGTCCGACAGGTACACGAACCGCTCGTCGGGCGGACCCTCGGGGACCCTGATCGGCCCGAAGTGCGCCTGCGGCACCCGCAGGTACTCCGCCTGCCCGCCGGGCACCTGCCCGTACAGCCTGGTGTAGCCGAACAGCGCCGCGCCCATGCCCTGCTCGCGGACCTGCGTGGTCTCGCACTGGGCGAACAGCTGCATGTCGCACATGTGGCAGCGGCCGCACGAGATGTTGAACGGGATGACCACGCGGTCGCCCGGCTTGACGTGCGCGACGTCCGGACCGGTCTCCTCGACGATGCCCATCGGCTCGTGGCCCAGGACGTCGCCCTCACTGAGGAAGGGCCCGAGCACCTCGTACAGGTGCAGGTCGGATCCGCAGATCCCGGACGAGGTGACCCTGATGATCGCGTCGTCCGGCTCCTTGATCTCCGGGTCGGGCACGTCGTCCACCCGGACGTCGCGCTTGCCATGCCAGGTGACGGCCTTCATCGTGACTCCTTCGGGAACAGGCTCCGTTGGTGGCGGCACTACCCCGGTGAGCAGGGTGAAACGTCCCGGACCCGGCAGGCGGCCCCGCGTGGGGACGAAGCGGAGTGATCGGGACATGACGGGGTAAAGCACGGCCATGAAGGCCGCCCCCCTGCGCCTCGGCGTACTCGACATCGGTTCCAACTCGGCGCACCTGCGGGTCGCGGACCTCGCCGCCGGCCACGCCCCGATGCCCGTCCGGTCGGTGAAGACCCCGGTCCGCCTCGCCGAGGCCACCGACCGGCACGGCGTGATCCACCGGCCCGCCGTCGGGAGGCTGATCGGCGCGGTGCGCGAGTCGGTCGCCGCCGCCGCGGCGCTCGACGCGGACGAGATGTTCCCGTTCGCGACGTCCGCGCTGCGGGACGCCGCCAACCGCGACGACGTCGCCGCCGAGGTCCGCGCCGCCACGGGCGTCCGCCTCGGCTTCCTCACCGGCGAGCAGGAGGCGCGGCTGACGTTCCTCGCGGCCCGCCGGTGGCGCGGCTGGTCGGCGGGCCCGATGGTGCTGGCCGACATCGGCGGCGGCTCCATGGAACTGGCCTGCGGCGCGGGCGAGGAACCGGAGATCGCCCTGTCGCTGCCGCTGGGCGCCGGCCGCCTCACCCGCCACCACCTGCCCGCGCGCCCGCCCGTGCCGAAAAGCACGCGGAAGGCGCTCCGCGCGCACGTCAGATCCGTCCTGCGGGAGGCGACGCTGGGGATCGCGCGGAGGCCCCCGCCGGTCACCGCCGTGGCGACGTCCAAGACGTTCACGCAGCTCGCCCGGCTGTGCGGCGCCCCGAAGGCGAAGGCGGGCCCCTACCGCGAGCGGCACCTCGACCGGTGCGAGGTGCACCGCTGGATCCCGAGGCTGGCGCGGCTGTCCGACGCGGAGCGGGCCAGGCTGCCCGGGGTGAAGGCGTCGCGGGCCCACCAGATCCTCGCCGGCGCGATCGTCGCCGAGGCCGTGATGGACGTCCTCGGCCTCGACCGGCTCGGCGTCTGCCCGTGGGCGCTGCGCGAGGGCCTCTTCCTGCACCGGCTGGACGCGCTCGACGAGGGCCGCGACCCGGACACGTTTCCCGAGCACGGCCCCGTGACCTTGCGCGACCTGCATCTGCGCGCCGTCCCCTGACGGCCGTTCGGACGGTGGCGCACGGCGGGCCGCGCCGGTGTCAGCGGGCGTAGGTGCCGACGAGGGTGGCCGTCGCGAGCACGTTGTCCTTGAGGGCGGGGCGCAGGTCGTCCACCGAGAACCCGGAGGTCAGGCCGGACGGCCTGCGCAGCGCGTACAGGGTGAAGACGTAGCGGTGCGGCGGGTCCCCGGCGGGCGGCTGCGGGCCGCCGTACCCGTTGTCGCCGAAGTCGTTGCGGCCGCGGGCGATGCGGGGCCGCTGCTCCCCGGCGGCGAGCCCCTCGCGCCCCGCCGGGATCCCGCCCAGCATCCAGTGGACGAACGTGCCACCGGGCGCGTCCGGGTCCTCGCACGTCAGGGCCAGCTCAAGGCTGGACGCGGGCACGCCGGACCATCGCAGCTCGGGGGACAGGTCCCCCGACTCGTGCGAATGGGCCGGCGGGATCGGGGCGTCGTGGGCGAACGCGGGGCTGCTCAACGTCATCTCCTCCATGCCGCCGTGGTGCCCGCTGAGCGGCCGGCGACTCGCCGATGGCGGCCCTGTCCGGGACGGAGGCCGCCGCGTTTGAAACGGGGCTGCGCGGTAAATGGCCCGGTGGGCTCGGACGAGGGAGGGCAGGCCGGATGACCGCCGTGCACGGCAAGGACGACGCCAGCGTCGCCGACGCGCTCGCGCGGCACCGGCGGGGCACCAGGATCGGCAACGTCCTGGCGACGACGGACCACAAGGTCGTCGGCTACCTGTACCTCGGCACCTCGTTCACGCTGTTCCTGCTCGCCGGGCTGATGGCCATGGTCATGCGGGCCGAGCTGCTGGAACCCGGGCTCCAGGTCGTGGACAACCAGCAGTACAACCAGATGTTCACCATCCACGGCACGATCATGCTGCTGCTGTTCGCGACCCCGCTGTTCGCGGGGTTCGCCAACGTGATCGTCCCGCTGCAGATCGGCGCGCCGGACGTGGCGTTCCCCCGGCTCAACACGCTCAGCTACTGGCTGTTCCTGTTCGGCGCGCTCATGGTGCTGGGCGGATTCGTCGTGCCGGGCGGCGCGGCGGCCTTCGGCTGGTTCTCCTACTCCCCGCTCGCGTCGGAGACCTACTCGCCCGGCCAGGGCGGCGACCTGTGGGTGACGGGCCTGGTGCTGTCCGGATTCGGGACGATCTTCACCTCGGTCAACCTGATCACCACGATCATCGCCATGCGCGCCCCCGGCATGGTGATGTTCCGGATGCCGATCTTCTGCTGGAACGTCCTGCTGACCAGCGTGATGGTGCTGATGGCCTTCCCGGTGCTGGCCGCCGCCCTGCTGGCCCTGGAGGCCGACCGCACGCTCGGCGCGCACATCTACGACCCCTCGCACGGCGGCGCGCTGCTCTGGCAGCACCTGTTCTGGTTCTTCGGCCACCCCGAGGTCTACATCATCGCGCTGCCGTTCTTCGGCATCATCACCGAGATCATCCCGGTGTTCTCCCGCAAGCCCATCTTCGGCTACCTCGGCATGGTCGGGGCCACCATCGCGATCACCGGGCTGTCCATGACGGTCTGGGCGCACCACATGTTCGCCACCGGGCGGGTCCTGCTGCCGTTCTTCTCCCTGACCTCCTTCATGATCGCCGTGCCGACCGGCATCAAGTTCTTCAACTGGGTCGGCACGATGTGGAAGGGGAGCCTGAGTTTCGAGGCGCCGATGCTGTTCGCGCTGGGGTTCCTCGCCACGTTCCTGTTCGGCGGCCTGACCGGGGTCATCCTCGCCTCCCCGCCCCTGGACTTCCACCTCACCGACTCCTACTTCGTCGTCGGCCACTTCCACTACGTCGTCTTCGGGACCGTCGTCTTCGCCATGTTCGGCGGCTTCTACTTCTGGTGGCCGAAGATGACCGGCAAGAAGCTGAGCGAGGCCTGGGGGAAGGTGCACTTCTGGTCGCTGTTCCTCGGCTTCCACACGACGTTCCTCGTCCAGCACTGGCTCGGAGCCGAGGGCATGCCGCGCAGGTACGCCGACTACGCCGACGAGTTCACCACGCTGAACGCCGTCTCGTCGATCGGCTCGTTCGTCCTCGGCGCCTCCACGTTCGCGTTCCTCTGGAACATCTGGCGGACGCACAGGCGCGCCCCGCGGGTCGGGAAGGACGACCCGTGGGGCGCCGGCGGTTCGCTGGAGTGGGCCACGTCGTGCCCCCCGCCGCGGCACAACTTCACCTCGATGCCGCGGATCCGGTCCGTCCGTCCCGCGTTCGACCTGAACTACCCGGCGCTGCAGCCGCCGCAGGAGGCCGAGCCGTCCCTCCCCGCGCCCCGCCAGGACCGCCGCCCGGACTGACTCACTCGCCGTCCTGCCGCGAGCCGTGCTCCAAATCGCCCTGGCCGCCGCCGTACGACTCGGCCTGGTAGTTCATGTAGAAGCGGTTGACGCGGGTCCGCACCTGCGTGCGGGCGCGGTCCGGTGTCGGCAGCGGCAGGACGTGGTCGGGGTAGCGGGCGACGAGCTCCCGCGGCTGCCGGGTCCGCAGCAGCGCCTCCTGCTCCCGCGACGGCTCCTCGTGCCGCTCGCCGTACCCGCCGTCCGGGCTGAGCGAGATGATGCCGCTCTCCACGCCCTCCTCGCGTTCCCGGAGGTCCCGGCGCTGGAGGCTGAGGCAGATCCGCCGGGTGACGACGAACGCCACCACCGGCGCCGCGACGAACCCCACGCGGAAGATCCAGGTCGTCCAGTACAGCGGGATGCCGAAGACGTAGGAGATGACGTCGTTGCCGCCCGCCGCCAGGAGGTTGCCGTACCAGGCGACGGCGGCGGCGCCGATCGCTGTCCTGGTCGCGGCGTTCCGCGGACGGTCGAGCAGGTGGTGCAGACGTTCGTCTCCCGTCGCCCAGCGTTCCAGGAACGGGCACATCGCGATGAGCGTGAAGAAGACCCCGGGAAGGATCACGGCGGGAAGCAGCACGTTCCAGGCGATGTCGTGCCCGAACAGGACGGTCTCCATGCGCGGCATGATGCGCAGCGAGCCTTCCAGGAAGCCGACGTACCAGTCGGGCTGCGAGCCGGTCGAGACCTGGTCCGGCTCGTACGGGCCGTAGAGCCAGACGGGGTTGATCTGCAGGAACGCCCCCATCCCGGCCAGGACGCCGAACGTGAACAGGAAGTACGCGGCGCTCTGCGCGGCGAAGTGCGGGAACGTCGGCTCACCGGTCACCGACCGCTCCCGCCGGCCCCTGCCCGGCCAGATCGTGTGCGTCTGGTGCCAGAGGATCATCAGGTGCGCGGTGATGAGCGCGATCAGGAGCCCCGGGATGAGCAGGATGTGCACGGTGAACAGCCGCGGGATGAAGTCCGCGCTGGAGGGGAACTCGCCGCCGAAGATCCACAGGCTCGCGTAGGTGCCGACGACGGGGATCGACAGCACGATGCCCTGCATGATCCGCAGGCCGGTGCCGGACAGCAGGTCGTCGGGGAGCGAGTAGCCGGCGAACCCCTCGGCCAGCGCCAGCACGAACAGCGTGACGCCGATCAGCCAGTTGATCTCGCGCGGCTTGCGGAACGCCCCCGTGAAGAAGATGCGCATCAGGTGGACGGTGATCGCGGCGAGGAAGACGAGCGCCGCCCAGTGGTGGATCTGCCGCATCAGCAGGCCGCCCCGCACATCGAACGAGATGTGCAGCGTGGACGCGTACGCCTCGCTCATCTCCAGGCCGGTCAGCGACGTGTACGAGCCGTCGTAGACGACCGGCGCCCCGCTCGGCTTGAAGAACAGCGTCAGGTAGACGCCGGTGATCAGCAGGACGATGAACGCGTAGAGCGCGATCTCGCCCAGCAGGAACGACCAGTGCGCGGGGAACGCCTTGCGGATGTTCTTGTGCAGGAACCGAGTCGAGCCGAGCCTGTCGTTGACCCCCCAGGCGATCCGCTCCAGAGCCTCGCCCCTCGACCCGCCCTTCCGACCCGCCATCACGTATCTCCCCTGGCCGAGCTGTGAACTCCGGAGGGCCGGTACCCGGGGCCGGTCAGGGCAAACGGAGCGTCCCGGCCCCTCACGTCAGGCCGCTCGGGGCCGCCCGGCGGAGGCGTCCAGGAGCCGGCGCAGGTCCCCGATCTCGTCCCGCAGCCGGTCGGCGGAGCGGGGATCGCGCTCCAGCCCGCCGAGGCCGTCCTCGATCAGGTCCAGCTCGGTCGACCGCAGCCGTGCGAGCAGGCGGCGCGGCTCCCCGGCCGGCACCTTCCACTGCTCCTTCCTGCGCCACCTGCGGTAGGCGAGGACATGGCCCTCCCCCGGGAGGAGGACGCCCCTGATGGTCTCGGCGCGCGTCGTCCGCCGGAAGTGCGACAGGTAGCGGCGCCTGGAGAACCGGTACGTGACGACCGCCGCGAGCAGGATCGGCGCACCCTTCACCGGCAGCAGCAGGACGCCGTGCAGGAGGGGCGAGTTGCACCAGGAGTGCAGCGCCATCGCCAGGACGAACGCGCCCCCGGCGATGGCCAGGCTCGTGCGGGACGCCCGGCCGAGCAGGCACCCGAGGCCCGCGCCGCCGACCGCCGTCATCGCCCAGTGGCTCCACCACGCGCCGCCGACCACCCGGCTGCCGAACGAGAACAGCGCCGCGTTCACGTCCTGGGTCGCGCCCGTCAGCACGATGGTGTTGAGGACGTACAGGAAGTTCTCCGACGCCTGGAAGCCCAGCCCGCACAGCGCGCCGTACCCCCAGCCGTCCAGCGGCCCGCGGATCGCGGACGGCGCCATCAGCGCCAGCGTCACGACGCCGAGCAGCTTCAGGATCTCCTCGTCGACCGGCGCGGCGATCGACGCGCCCCACGCGGAGTTGAACTCCGGCCCGGTCGTCTTCCCGAGGACCGCCTGGAACGCCGCGTTGGCGGGCAGCGCCAGCCCGAACGCCGCGAGCCCGCCCCAGGCCGCCGCGATCAGGGCGTATCCCGCCGGGCGCGACCGGACCGGATGCAGCCGCCGCAGCAGCCAGACGCCCGCCGCCACCGTCGGCGCCAGCAGCACCAGACCGGCGATCGACCCCACCGGGAACGCCCGGACCGCCGCGTCCATCGTCCGCCAGGCGACCCAGGCGCCGATCAGGCACACCGCCGCCCACAGCCAGAACGCGGGACGGCGCGTCATGACCGCGGCGACCTGATCCGCACGGTCCGCACCAATGCCTCGACCTGCGCCGACGCGCTCCGGTAGGCGCCCGGCGGGCCCGCGGCCGTCACCGTCGCCCCGAGCGTGTCCGCGGCGAACACGGCGGCCGTGCCCGCGCGGTCCCGGCCGGTGATCCTGCCGGTCAGACCGGTCAGGCCGTGCGCGGTCGTCGTCGGGGCGGGCTGCGCGCCCAGCCGCGTCTGCCCGCCGACCGCGACGATCCGGCCGAGGCCGTCCCAGAGCCTGCGCGCGTCCAGCGGGCCGAGCGGGACGACGACGTTCACGTTGACCACGACGTCGCCGCTGAACAGCTCGATGCTGCTGGTGAGCGAGGTCTCCGCCTCGCTGAGCACCCAGCCCGCGGACGGGACGGCGAACGTCACCGGCCGGACGCCCTCGCGTTCCGTCCCGGCCGACAGCACCGTCCCGGCGGCGAGCGGCCTGCCGGTGTCGTCCAGGGCCGCGTTCAGCAGCGGGAGCCCGGCGCAGAGGACCAGCAGCACGAGCGCCACGACGCCCGTACCCCACCATCTCACCCGCGTCACACAGTCCCCCCGATGACGTGCGCTGCGGAAATGCCCGATGGCGACCGCCCTAAACAAGATCAGGACCGGTCCGGGGGAGGATCACCAGTGCTCGGGCCTGGCCAGCGTCCCGGGCGTCCGTGTGGCGGCGTCGCCGCGGGCCGAGTCGAGCTGGGACCGCGTGACGAAGATGCTCCCGGTGAGGTCGGCCCCCCGCAGGTCCGCGTCCCGCAGGTCCGCGCCGATCAGGTCCGCGGCCCGCAGGTCGGCGCCGCGGAGGTCGGCCGCGATCAGGTAGGCGCCGCGCAGGTCGGCCCCCCGCAGGTCCGCGCCCTTCAGCTTCGCCCCGATGAGATCCGCTCCGCGCCGGTTCTTCCCGCGTCCCGGGACCTCCGCCCTGACGAGTCGGCTGACCCGGAGGAGCAGGACGTCCACCTTCTCCCGTACCGCCGGGACGTCCATGTCCGCGAGTTCCGCCGGGGCCGCGTCGGTGAGGCGCGCGACGTCGTCCAGGGCCTTGCGAAGGTCGTCGCGAACGGGTTCGGCCGGCGGCAGCTCCAGCGCTTGCTCCAGGTAGTAGAGCAGCTCGTGAAGCTGCCGCATGACGGGGAACACCCGGAACATCTCACGCGCGACGTCCGGCCCCCGCCGCCAGTCCCGCCCGCCGAAGGTGCTCCGCGACACCTTCTGCCCGGCCCCGAAGCAGTCGAAGACCGTGCAGCCACGGAAACCCCCCTCCCGGAGGTTCGCGTGGATGCCGCACCGAAAGTCGGCCAGGAGATTGCGGCACGGCTCGCCCGCCTCCTTGTCGACCGCGAAATCGGCCGATCTGGCGAACGGCAGCGCGACGCAGCACAGCCCGAAGCAGTTCGCGCAGTCGGCGGCGAGATCCGATCCCTCAGGCAACCCCTGACCCCCGGCCTCTGGACGACACACCCATTGTCGCGCCGCCGCGCCCATGCCCGGAACGTCCCCCGGGCGCCTGGGATAGTGTGGCCGTCGCTCATGCAGAAACCGCTGACCGAGCCCGCCATCGTCACCAGGCTCCGTGCCGCCGGATGCGTCTTCGCCGAGGACGAGGCGAGGCTCATCCTCTCCACGGCCCGCACACCGGACGACGCGTCCGCCATGGTGGAGCGGCGCGCCGCCGGGCTTCCCCTCGAACACGTCCTCGGCTGGGCGGAGTTCTGCGGCCTGCGGATCGCCGTGGACCCCGGTGTCTTCGTCCCCCGCCGCCGGACCGAGTTCCTCGTCCGGGAGGCCGCCTGCCTGGTCCCGCCCCGGCCGGTCGTCGTCGACCTGTGCTGCGGTTCCGGCGCGATGGGGGCCGCGCTGGTCTCCCTGTGCCGCCTCCAGGGCGTGGACGAGTTCGCGCTGCACGCCGCCGACGTCGAACCGGCCGCCGTGCGCTGCGCACGCCGCAACGTCGCGCCGCTCGGCGGCCGGGTGCACGAGGGCGACCTCTTCGAACCGCTGCCGGACGCCCTGCGCGGACGCGTCGACGTCCTGCTCGCCAACGTGCCCTACGTCCCGACCGGCGACCTGGCGACGATGCCGCCGGAGGCGCGGGACCACGAGCCGCGCGTGGCGCTCGACGGCGGCGCGGACGGCCTCGACGTCCTGCGCCGCGTCACCGCCGAGGCGCCGGAATGGCTGGTGCCCGGCGGCCACCTGCTGTTCGAGACCAGCGAACGGCAGGTTCCGGACGCGGTCGCGGCGGTGGAGCGCGGCGGCCTGGCCGCCACCGTGACCACGTCCGAGGAGTTCCACGCCACCGTCGTCATCGGGGCAAATCCTGTGTAAAACGCCATGGGCGGGTATGGGGCGTCCTAGGACGACCCAAAGGAGTGAATCCAAATGCGCCGCATCAGCGCAGCGCTCAGCGCCATCATCGGCACGATCGTCAGCATCGTGACCCTGCCGCTCAGGGTCCTGCAGCGTCTGCTGACCCCCTCGCGCGGCCGGGCGCGCACGCGCCGCCGCATCTGACCCGGATACCGCCGCACCGGGGCCCTGGACAGGGCCCCGGTGCGGCTCGCGTAAAAGGCCTCGCGAAAAAGGCATTGCGTCCGGATGGCCCGTACCGCACCATGGTCGTAACGAAGCGAACGACGGGCAGAGAAGGGAGCCGCGCGATGACCGGGATCACCGCCCAGCAGCAGCGATGCTCCTTCGGCGTCCGGCCGCGAGTCGGATTCGCCGTGCCCGTGGACGCCTCTGGATAGAGCCGAAAGGTTCCAGCCGAGGCCGCCCGGGAGATACTCCCCGGCGGCTTTTTCATGGCCTTCAAGCTCATGGGAAAAAGCCATGCACGCCTCTGTAGCTCAGTGGATCAGAGCGCCGCACTACGAATGCGGAAGTCCCAGGTTCGAGTCCTGGCGGAGGTACTGCGCAGCCCCCCGGCCCCGCGATACGCCGCACAAGCCGAAATGGTGAGGCACCTGGCTTCCACCCAGGAGTATCGAGTTCGATTCTCGAGTGCGGCTCTGGACTGGACCGGAGGGATTAACGGCCCCCGGCCGGTTCTCCGTGCCCGAGGCGGGCGGACGCCACCGCCCGCCGGAGGGCACCCGTGCTGGATCATCCAACCGGAAGGATGCGTGACTCTGGATCACGTCATGCAGGTTCGAATCCTGCTCCAGCAGCGCGTCCCGGAACGCCTTTCCGGGTGATGACCGGTAGCTCAGGTGGAAGAGCGGCTGTCTTACAAGCAGCGGGTCGCAGGTTCGAGCCCTGTCCGGTCAACGGTTCCCCGCGACGGCCCGCCGCCTCGTCCAGGCGCGGGCCTGGTCGCTGAGCGTGATGCCGAGGCCGGGACGCGGCGGGACGTGCATGCGGCCGTCCCGGATCGTCGGCCGTTCGTCGAACAGCGGGTCGAGCCAGTCGAAGTGCTCGACCCACGGCTCACTCGGGTAGGCCGCGGCCAGGTGCAGGTGGATCTCCATCGCGAAATGCGGAGCCAGGTGCAGATGGCGGTGATCGGCGAGCGCGGCGACCCTCAGGAAGTTCGTGATCCCGCCGATGCGCGGCGCGTCCGGCTGGACGACGTCGGCGGCGCCCTTGTCGATGAGTTCGCAGTGCTCGGCGACGCTCGTGAGCATCTCGCCGGTCGCGATGGGCGTGTCGAGCTTCCGGGCCAGCGCGGCGTGGCCTTCGGTGTCGTGGGCGTCCAGCGGCTCCTCGATCCAGGTGAGGCCGAACCCGTCCAGCGCGCGGCCCATGCGCAGCGCGGACGCGCGGTCCCACTGCTGGTTCGCGTCCACCATCAGCGGGAACGCGTCGCCGAGCCGCTCGCGGACGGCGGTGACGCGGCGCATGTCCTCGGCGTGGTCGGGATGCCCCACCTTGATCTTGATGCCGCCGATCCCGTCCGCCACGGACGCCTCCGCGTTCTCCAGCACTTCCTCCAGGGGCGCGTTCAGGAACCCGCCCGAGGTGTTGTAGCAGCGGACCGAGTCGCGGTACGCGCCCAGGAGCTTGGCCAGCGGCAGGCCCGCGCGCCTGGCCTTCAGGTCCCACAGCGCGATGTCGATGGCGGCGACGGCCTGCGCGGCGAGGCCGCCGCGGCCGGCGGACGCGCCCGCCCACGCCAGCTTGGTCCAGATCCTGCCGATGTCGCTCGGGTCCTCGCCGATGAGGGCGGGGGCGACCTCGGCGGCGTGCGCGAACTGGCCGGGCCCGCCGGCGCGCTTGGAGTAGCCGAACCCGATGCCCTCGTGGCCGTCCTCGGTGCCGATCTCGGCGAACAGGAGGACGACCTCGGTCATCGGCCGCTGCCGTCCCGTCAGCACCTTGGCGTCGCTGACCGGCGCGGCGAGGGGCAGCGTGACGGACGAGAGCTCGATCCAGGCCACGCGGTCGAGAACCGCCTCGCCGGCGGCGCCCGTCACGCCGCCTTCTCGACGAGTCCGGCCAGGGCGGCGGACTCGTCCTCGGTGAGGTCCGTCAGCGGCGGGCGGACGGGGCCCGCCGGGCGCCCGACGGCTCTCATGCCCGCCTTCACGATGCTCACGGCGTAGCCGGAGCGGCGGTTGCGGATCTCGCAGTACGGCAGGACGAACTCCTCCAGGCGGCGCCGCACCTCGTCCCGGTCGCGGGCTCGGACCGCGCCGTAGAACGCGAGCGCGAAGTCCGGGACGAAGTTGAAGATGGCCGAGGAGTACGTCGTCACGCCCATCTCCAGGTAGGGCTGCGCGAACGTCTCGGCGGTGGGCAGCCCGCCGATGTAGACGAGGCGTTCTCCGAGCCTGGCCCGGATCCGCGTCATCAGTTCCAGGTCCCCGACGCCGTCCTTGAAGCCGACCAGGTTGGGGCACGCGTCGGCGATCCGGGCGACGGTCGCGTCCTGGTAGACGGCGTTCGCGCGGCTGTAGACCGTCACGCCGAGGCGGGTCGCGTCGCAGACGGCCCGCACGTGGGCGGCCAGCCCGTCCTGCGACGCCTCGGTCAGGTAGGGCGGGAACAGCAGTACTCCGTCGGCGCCCGCGCGTTCGGCGTCGCGGGCCATCTCGGCGGCCGCCGCCGTCCCGTATCCGGCGGGCGCGATCACGGGGACGCCGTCCGGCGCGTCCTGGACCGCCGCGCGGACGACCCGCCGGACCTCCTCGGCCGTCAGGGAGAAGAACTCGCCCGTCCCGCCCGCCGCGAAGAGCCCGGCGAGTCCTTCCCGGCCGAGCCCGGCGATGTTCTCGCGGTAGGCGGCCTCGTCGAAGGACAGGTCCTCGCGGAAGTGGGTGACGGGGAACGACAGGAGGCCGGAGCCGAGCCGGCGGGCGATCTCGTCGGGCGCGGTCTGCGTCATGTCCGAAGGCTAGGATGGCGGATTGATCCAGGTCCAACACGAAAAAGGCATTCACTGATACCCGCAGGGAATCGATGTTCACGCTCAACCAGCTCGCGAACTTCGTGGCCGTCGCCGAGGAGCTGCACTTCGGCCGGGCCGCGGAACGGCTGCGGATGACGCAGCCGCCGCTGAGCCGCCAGATCCAGCTGCTGGAGAACGACCTGAAGGTGCGGCTGTTCGACCGGACGAACCGCTCGGTGCGCCTCACCCCGGCCGGGCGCGCGTTCCTGATCGAGGCGCGGCGGCTGCTCCACCAGGCCGAACATGCCGCGACGTCGGTACGGCAGGTGTCGGCGGGGGAAGCGGGGAGCATCACGATCGGGTTCACCGCGGCCAGCGCGTACGCCACGCTCGGCCGCGTGCTGGAGGTCGCGCGGACGGCGCTGCCCGGCGTCGGGGTCGTGCTGCGGGAGATGGTCACCAGGGACCAGGTGCGGGCCCTGGCGGACGGCGGACTGGACCTCGGGCTCGTGCGTCCGCCGGTCACCGACCCGGACCTGGAGGAGCGGGGCGTCGACAGCGAGCCGCTGCTGGCCGCGATCCCCAACGGCCACCCCCTCGCGGCCGGGGACGGCCCGGTCGCCCTGGGGGACCTCGACGGGCAGGACTTCATCATGTACTCGCCGGTGGAGGCGCGCTACTTCCACGAGCTGCTGGTCAGCCTGTTCCGGCAGGCCGGCGTCACGCCCGTGTACGCGCAGTACCTCAGCCAGGTGCACAGCATCCTTGCGCTGGTCAACTGCGGCTGGGGCGTCGCGCTGGTGCCCGCCGCCGCGGCGCGGCTCCGGTACGCGGGGCTGACGTTCCGGGCCGTCGGCATCGCCGACCCGGCGCCCGTCGAGCTGAGCCTGACCTGGCGGCGCGGCAACGACAACCCGGCGCTCGCCCGGTTGCTGCGGCGGCTGTGACCGGCCTCGATCCGGTGTGACGCGTATCGCCCGGTCTCCCCTTGACCGGGCGTGACGACCTCGATTATTTTGGCGTTCAAATATTGGCCGTCAAAATAAACGGCCGCCGACGCGGCCGGGACACCGCGGAGGAGAACGATGAGCGACTTTCCCGCCTATGCGCCGTCCGAGGAGCACGAGATGCTCCGGCGCACGGTGCGTGAGCTGGCCGACGCCAAGATCGCTCCGTTCGCGGCGGAGGTCGACGAGGAGTCGCGGTTCCCGCAGGAGGCCCTCGACGCGCTGGCGGCCGCCGACCTGCACGCGGTGCACGTACCCGAAACCTACGGGGGAGCGGGCGCGGACGCGCTGGCGACGGTCATCGTGATCGAGGAGGTGGCCCGCGCGTGCGCCTCCTCGTCCCTGATCCCGGCGGTGAACAAGCTGGGCACCGTCCCGGTGCTGCTGTCGGGCTCGGAGGAGCTGAAGAAGCGGTACCTGGCGCCGGTGGCGCGCGGCGAGGGGATGTTCTCCTACGCGCTGTCCGAGGCCGACGCGGGGTCGGACGCGGCGGGGATGAAGACCCGCGCGGTGCGCGACGGCGACACCTGGGTGCTGAACGGCACCAAGATGTGGATCACCAACGCGGGGGTCTCGGAGTACTACACGGTGATGGCGGTCACCGACCCGTCGGCCGGGACCCGCGGCATCTCGGCGTTCGTGGTGGAGAAGTCCGACGCGGGCGTGTCGTTCGGTCCCAAGGAGCGCAAGCTCGGCATCAAGGGCTCCCCGACCCGGCAGGTGATCCTGGAGGACGTGCGGATCCCGGCCGACCGCATCATCGGCGCCGAGGGCACCGGCTTCAAGACGGCGCTGGCCACGCTGGACCACACCCGGATCACCATCGCCGCCCAGGCGCTCGGCATCGCGCAGGGCGCGCTGGACTTCGCGGTCGGGTACGTCAAGGACCGCCGGCAGTTCGGCAAGCCGATCGCCGACTTCCAGGGCGTCCAGTTCATGCTGGCCGACATGGCGATGCGGCTTGAGGGCGCCCGGCAGCTGACCTACCACGCCGCGATCAAGTCCGAGCGGGCGATGCACGGGGAGAAGGTCGCGGACCTGACGTTCGCCTCGTCGGCCTGCAAGGCGCTGGCCTCGGACGTGGCGATGGACGTCACCACCGACGCCGTCCAGCTCCTCGGCGGTTACGGCTACACGCGGGAGTTCCCGGTGGAGCGGATGATGCGCGACGCCAAGATCACGCAGATCTACGAGGGCACGAACCAGATCCAGCGCATGGTGATGGCCCGCCAGCTCCTCAGGTAGCGGGCAGCCGCAACTCGAACAGCGCGCCGCCTCCGGGGGCCTCGCCGGCGGCGAGGCTCCCACCGTGGGCGGCCGCCAGGTCCCTGGCGATGGCCAGGCCGAGCCCCGCCCCGCCCTCGTCGCGGCTGCGGGCGTCGTCCAGCCGCACGAACCGCTCGAAGATCCGCTCGCGGTCGGCGGGCGGCACGCCCGGACCGTCGTCGGCGACCCGCACCACCGCCGTGCCCGCCTCCTCGCTGAGCGACAGCCGGACGATCGTGTCCGCATGGCGCCCGGCGTTGTCGAGCAGGTTGCCGACGAGCCGTGTCAGCTGCCGCGGTACGCCGGTGACATGCGGCTCCGCCTCGATCGACAGCCGGACGGGGATCCGGTCGCCCGCCGCCCGGTGCGCCACCTCGTCGCGCAGGAGCCTGCCGAGCGCGACCGCCTGCCGCGGCGCGCCGTCCCCGGCGTCGAGGCGGGCCAGGAGCAGCAGGTCGGCGGCCAGATGCTGGAGCCGCACGGTGTCCTCGACGAGGCCGTCCACGTCCAGCAGCTCCGGGTGCGCCGCCGCGACCTCCAACTGCGTGCGCAGCGACGCGATCGGGCTGCGCAGCTCGTGCGAGGCGTCCGCGACGAACCCGCGCTGCCGCGCCGCCGACTCCTGCAGCCGGGTGAGGGTCTCGTTCGTCGTGGTCGCCAGCCTCGCGATCTCGTCCTCGGAGTCGGGGACGGGGACCCGCCGGCCGAGGTCGCCGGCCGCGGTGATCTCGGCCAGCTCCGCCCGGACGGCCTCCACCGGGCGCAGCGCGCGGCGCGTGACCCGCCACGTCACGACCGCGACCACCGCGAGAACCAGCGGAAAGCCCACGAGCATCGCCCGCGTGGCGGTGCCGACCGCGTCCCGGGCCGGGGACAGGTCCCCGCCCGCGTACACGGTGACCGTCTCGTCCCGCGGGGTGGTCACCTCGACGGCCGCGAACCGGTACTGGGCGGTACGCCCGTCCACGGTCGCGGTGCCGGTGGAGAAGTCGGGGTCCCTGTCCGCGACCTCGCCGCGTCCGGGGTCGTCGTCGTCATCGTCGTCGTCATCATCGTCATCGGTGGCCGCCGGGGACGGCGCGGGCCGGACGCCGGGAAAGCCGGTTCCCTCGATCGCCTCCAGCTCGTCGCTGGCCGCCAGCAGCCGCCCGTCCTCGCCGACCACCTGCACCGGGTGGTCCTCGCCGTCCGGCAGGTCGAGGCCGCCGTAGCGGGCACCCGCCGCGATCTGCGACGCGACGTCCCGCGCGGTCACCTCCGCCTTCAGGTCCGCCTGGTCGCCGAGGCTCGACCGCAGCAGCAGCACCACGGCGAGCCCGGCCACGATCAGCGCGCCGGCCACCACGGCGGTCGCGCCGAGGGTCGTGCGCGCCCGTACCGACGACAGGGGCCTGACCACGTCAGGCGCCCCCGTCCCTGGCCAGCCGGTATCCCGCACCGCGGACCGTCGTGATCGACTTGCGCCCGAACGGGACGTCGAGCTTGCGGCGCAGCGCGCTCACGTAGACCTCGACGATGTTGGGGTCGCCCTCGTAGGCCAGGTCCCAGACGGCCTCGATGATCTGCGACTTCGACACGACCCGGCCCGCGTTCGCCGCCAAGTGCTCCAGGACGGCGAACTCCTTGGCCGTCAGCTCCACCTCCGCGTCCCCCCGGAACACCCGCCGCGCCGACGGGTCCACGGTGAGGTCGCCCAGCACGATGTTCGGCGCCGCCCCGCGCGTCCGGCGGCGCAGCAGCGCGCGGACGCGGGCGACCAGCACCACGTACGAGAACGGCTTGGTGAGGTAGTCGTCGGCGCCCGTGTCCAGGCCCTCGGCCTCGTCGTACTCGCCGTCCTTGGCGGTCAGCATCAGGATCGGCGTCTCGTCGCCGGCCGCGCGCAGCTCCGCGCACACCCGGTAGCCGTTCATGCCGGGCAGCATGATGTCCAGGATGACCAGGTCGAACTCCCCACCGAGCGCCCGGTCGAGCCCCCCGTTGCCGTCGTGCACGGTCTCGACCACGAAGCCCTCGGCCGTCAGGCCCTGTGCGAGGGACCTCGCCAGGCGTTTCTCGTCTTCCACGAGCAGCAGGCGCATGCATCACAGAGTGCCAAACCGTACCTGAAGGCGGCTTCAGGTTGCTTCAGGTCCGCTACAGGAACCTTCAGCATCGTGGAGAGCGCACGGGGGGCCGGGTCACCGGCCGCGGATGCGACACCACGGAGGTTGGGGTTCGATGAGCAACTACGTACGGCGGGTCTTCTCGGGACGGGGACTGCTGGTCACGCTGGTCACCACGGGCGTCCTCGCCGGCGGCGGGGCCGCCGCGTTCGCCGCCGCGGACGGCGGCGGGCCGCGCGGGCAGAACGCGGCCACGGTCGGCGCCGCCGCGGCGGCCACCCCGTCGCCGTCCGACGACCGGCCCGGCGGCCGGACGTCCGGCGAGCGGGTCACGGCGGTGCAGGCGGCCGCCGCGGCGCTGAAGGAGGTCCCCGGCAAGGTCGACGGGATCGAGCTCGACGACTCCCGCTGGGAGATCGACATCCTGGCGCAGAACGGCAAATGGCGTGACGTGACCGTCAGCGCGGACGACGGCAAGGTCCTGGCCAACCGCGCCGACGATGACGACGATGACGACGACCGGGACGATGCCGCCGCGCTGCGGAAGGCGAAGGTCACCGCATCGGCCGCCGCCGGGGCCGCGCTGAAGACCGCGCCCGGCACCGTGACGTCCGTCGAGTTCGACGATGACGACGGCAGGGCCGGCTGGGAGGTCGAGATCACCGGCCAGGGCGCCGGCGAGCGGGAGCTCTTCGTGCACGCCGCGTCCGCCAAGGTCCAGGCGGACGGCGACGATGACGACGGCGACGGCGACGACAGGGACGACAGGGACGACAGGGACGACAGGGACGACAGGGACGACCGCGACGACGACTGACCGGAGCCGCCCTCCTTGACATGCAGCCATCCGACTGCCTATCTTTTAGGCAGCCGGATGGCTGCATATTGGGACGGTGCACCATGGACGAGGTCTTCAAGGCGCTGGCCGACACGAGCCGGCGCCGGCTGCTGGACAGCCTGAACGCCCGCAACGGGCAGACGCTCCGTGAGCTGTGCGCCGGGCTGGACATGACCAGGCAGTCGGTCAGCAAGCACCTGGCCGTGCTGGAGGCCGCGACCCTCGTGACGACGGCGCGCCGTGGCCGCGAGAAGCTCCACTACCTCAACGCCGCCCCGATCAACGCCATCGCCGACCGCTGGATGAGCCGGTACGACCGCGCGCGGGCGCGCGCGCTCGCCGACCTCAAGACCGCATTGGAGCAGACCCCGATGGCCATGAGCGAGTTCGTCTACACGACCTACATCAAGACCACACCGGAGCGCCTCTGGGAGGCCCTGACCGACCCTGCCTTCACCCGCCACTACTGGGGCGTCGCCTTCGAGACGGACTGGAAGCCCGGGTCCGTCATCACCTGGCGCGACGAGGGGGCGACGATGGCCGACCCCGAACAGGTCGTTCTCGAAGCCGACCCTCCCCGCCGGCTCTCCTACACCTGGCACACCTTCACGCCGGAATGGGCCGCCTCAGCCGGTGTGGACGAGGAGACGCGCGCCAGGCTCCGCGCCGAACCCCGCTCCAAGGTGACCTACGAGATCGAACCCGCCGGCGAGACCGTCAAACTGACCGTCGTCCACGAGGCGGGTGAGGCCCTCCTGAACATGTCCCGCCACGGCTGGCCCTCCATCGTGTCCGGCCTGAAGACCCTCCTGGAGACCGGCGCCCCGCTCCCCGCCCCCACCGAATGACGGCGGGGTGAGGGATCAGAGGAGCATGTCGCTGCCGCCGGGTTCTTCTTCGCCGTCCGAGGTGTGCTCCAGTTCGGCGTACTCGTCTTCGGGCCAGAGCGCGTCGGCGAGGAAGGCGAGGTACTCCTCGTCGCCGGGGTCGAGCCCGGCGGTCATCGACTCCGGGT